>DMMK01000659.1 GCA_003453085.1 Verrucomicrobiales bacterium | reverse complement strand
TTTTGTACAATACCACAAACAGCCCGACCGCGCGTGTCGTGGCCTTTGACCTGATCCAGCGAGCGGAACCTGAGCTGGCCGAAAAGATCACCCCCAGCCTGCTGGAAGATCCCAGCAGCGAACTGCGCCGCCACCCGGTGGCCCGTCTGCTGGATGCCGGAGACCAGGCCCTGGCCCAGGACAAAAAGGAGGCCGCCATCGCCGCCTATCAGCAGGCGATGAACAGCGCCCGCGACGAAGACCAGATCAAGATCCTGGCCAAGAAACTGAAGGACCTGGAGAAACCGGTGGATCTGCCAAAGCACTTTGGTTTCGTCATGAACTGGAAGCTCATCGCGCCCTTCACCAATGTGGAGCGCAAGGGCTTTGATACCGAGTTCCCGCCGGAGAAGGAGATCAAGCTAGATGCAACCTACCCCGGCAAAAACGCCGATGCCAAGTGGACCGACTTCACCAGCAAGGATGAATATGGGATGATTGATTTTAACAAGCCCTTCACCCTGCTGAAGGAAGTGACCGGTTATGCCTACGCGGAGTTTGACTCGGCCGAGGAGCGCGACGCGCAGATCCGTCTGGGCTGCAAAAACGGCTGGAAAGTCTGGGTCAATGGCGAGCTTCTGTTTGCCCGCGATGAGTACCATCGGGGTGCCAAGCTGGATCAATACAAACTTCCTGTTAGGCTAAAAAAAGGCAAAAACGCCATCCTTGTGAAGTGCTGCCAGAATGAACAGACCGAGCAGTGGACCGTCGAATGGCAGTTCCAACTCCGGGTGTGCGATGCCACGGGAACGGCGATTGCTTCGGCTAGCCGATAACTTGCATCTAGCCATATGAAGCTCCTTCAAACGATAGGCTGGATCATCCATTGGGCAGGACAGGGCATTCTTCTGTTTCTGTTCATGACGCTCGCTTCCTTCTGGATCATGCTGCTGAAGCCGCTGATCACCTTGATGGAGGTTTCTGTCGGCCCGTTTGCAGAGCTCTCCACCTTGGCAAGGATCGCTGTTGTGGCGGGCTACTTGTTTTTCGGCATTATCGGTTTGGCAATGTTCACAGCCCGCCTCGCAAGCATGTTAAAGGGCTTTTCACTGAAGCCTTATCAAGGATTTTTCAGATCGCCCACACTTTCAGACCTAAACAGCGATCCCACAACCGATGGCGGGACTAAAGACTCCGCGCCCGTAACCATACTCTAGTCTCTCACCCCATCCAAACCCACCATGACTCTCCGCCACCTTCTTCTTCCTTTCGTCGCCATCAGCCTCCTTTCCACAGCCCAGGCTGAGGATTTCACCCCGGAGCCGGGCTTCATCAGCCTCTTCAATGGCAAGGACCTCAGCGGCTGGTGCTTCCGTGAAAAGACCAAGAAGGACAATCCGAATCCAGGGGCGATTCTGGCCAAGTTCGATGGGCAGACGGAGGCTAAGGATGCAGGGCGTTACTTCGCCAAGGATGGCATCCTGACAGTGAGTTTTCCCACCGAGGCGGACAAACTCACCGGGCAGTTTTACACCGTCCAGGAGTTCCCGAAGAACTTCATTTTGAAGATGCAGTTCCGCGCCTCGGTGAATGCAGACAGCGGCATCTTCATCCGTAAACCGCAGCTCCAGTGCCGTGACTATCTGGTCGCCGGACCTGACGCCTACAAGACCCTGAAAAACTACAAAGCGCAGGACTGGAACCAGATCGAGGTCACCGTGAAGGACGGAGTCGCCCTCTGCACCTGCAATGGCGAAGTCCTCGAAGCTGCCCTCGCACTCCCCGCCACCGGCCCCATGGGCGTGGAAGGAGATCGTGGTCAGATGGAGTACCGCCACATCCAGCTCAAGGAACTGCCTTAACTTTTTGCCCCATAGCCTGCCATGTCCCGCCGCCTCCTCTTCCCTGCCCTGCTGCTTTCTGCCCTAGGTACGCTTTCCTTTGCCACAGCCGCCGACTGGCCGCAGTTCCGGGGGCCCAATGCATCCGCCGTTTCCACCGAAGACGCCCCCGGGCCGAAGGTCTCGGTAACCTGGAGTGTAGACCTGCCAGGCCGTGGGTTGAGCAGCCCAATCATCATTGGCGACAAACTTTTCCTCACCTGCGCCAGCGGGCCAGACCAGGCCAATCTGCATGTCTTTTGCTTCAGCACCACCGATGGCAAAAAGCTGTGGGAGCGCGTGATGAAGTCCACGGGCCGCACCATGACCCACAACAAGACCAGCGTGGCCGCCGCCACGATGTGCAGCGATGGCGAGCGCGTCTTTGCACTCTATTCGACGAACGATCTCTTCGCCTTTGACCTCACTGGGAATCTCCTGTGGCTGCGTGGCCTCACCTATGATTACGCCAATGCCAGCAATAGCCTTGGCATGTCCTCCTCCCCCGTGGTGGTGGGTGACACCCTGGTCGTGCAAAGCGAAAACGACAGCGAGTCCATCGCTGTGGGCATTGATGTGGCCACGGGCAAAAACCGCTGGAAAAAAGAACGCCCGAAAGCCGCCAACTGGACCAGCGCTGTCATCTACCAGAACGTCGTCGCCCTCCAGTCCAGCAAGGGTCTCACGGGCATCGACCCGCGCACGGGCGATGTGGTGTGGGATTACACCGATGGGGCCTCCACCATCCCCAGTTCCGCCGTCACCCAGACCGCCATTTACATTCCCTCCAATGGCGTCACTGCCGTGGTGCCTGAGAAAGGCGCCGCCTCCCAGCTCTGGCGTGCAGCCGGTCTGAAACCCGGGACGGGCAGCCCCTTGGTCATCGGTGATTCCATCTACGTGCTCAATGGCACGGGTGTACTGATCAAGGCCAGCACAACCAATGGTGACGAAGCCTGGAAGCTCCGTCTTAAAGGCCCCTTCTCAGGCTCCCCCGTGGCCGCAGGGAAGTACATTTACATCGCCAGCGAACGCGGAGACTTCCAGGTCGTCGACACCACCACCAAGGAAGGCGAGATCGTCCACACCGTGGAGCTTAAAGATACCATTCTGAGCACCCCGGCCATCAGTGATGGGGCTTTGTTTGTGCGCAGTGACAAGAAGCTTTGGAAGTTGAAGTGAGAGAGCGGCTCAGAAATGCCGCAAGATATATCGTGAGTGACAGTCAAGTCAGTCCGCTGTGTCATCATAAACATCAAAGCCACAACTCAAATTCAGGCTGCTCAAACGGGCCATTTGGAAAGGATCCAGCATGGGCCCGCCTTGACCGATTCCTAACCAATAGCAGAACACGTCGGCTGACCACCCCTGCTCAGCGAGCAGCGGGATCCCCGTCTTGGAACCTTCGATCTGATCCAGAACCCAGTCCACATGCCGTCTGACATCCCTGGATTCTACCTGGCCCTTTGAACACAGAAACCAGCCCGAGACGCGCCTGATAATCCCATTCCGCTGAGGGCAAGGACCGACCTTTTGGGTCTTTGAAGGTTCCACCTTAAGAAGGTCCGTCACCTTCTCCGGAGATTCCATTTTGTGGTAAAATCTCAGCGTCGCAAAAGTGCTCACGCAGGTCGGATAATCGTCATCGTATTCAGGCATGCTCTTAACATGTAAACTTCAACGAGGTATCCGACACCCTTTTTCGAGCCGCCAGCCGCCCTCCCCAGCGCGATTCCCTTCTTGCTTTTCCCGGAAATGGGCCTAAAACCCTCGCTCTCTATGGCATCAACCCCAGTCATCAACCTCCGCAAGGGGCACGCGGTTCGTTACAACAACGAAGTCTGCATCGTGTCCGATTTCGAACTCAAGACGCCGCCGCGCATGGCGTCCTATGTGCAGATGTCCGTCCGCACCCTCAGCACCGGCAAGGTGTACAACCTGCGCATGACCTCCAACGAGTCTCTCGAGGCCGTGAACCTGAACCGTGAGCCGCATGAGTACAGCTACAAGGACGGTGAAGACTACCACTTCATGCACCCTGAGACGTTTGAAGACGTGGTTCTGATGGAATCCCAGGTCAAAAACGCCAAGGACTACCTCATCGAAGGCCAGAAATACACCGTCCAGTTCGCTGACGACGTGGTGATCGGCATCGAACTGCCGCCTTCTGTCGTGATGACTGTCACCGAATCCCCTGAAGGGGTGAAGGGCGACTCCGCCAACAACGTTTACAAGGCTGCCAAGCTGGAAACCGGTCTGGTGGTCCAGGTGCCTCTCTTCATTGGTCCTGGCGACAAGATCAGCGTGAAGACGGAAGACAACAGCTACCTCGGTCGCTCGAACTAAGCCGGGTCTAACCAGCTTTAGTTTTCAATCTTTGAAGCCCCGGTGAATTCCGGGGCTTTTTTGTGGGATGGAGGTGTAGCTGCTCGCGCCAGCGAGTGGTCAGGGCGAAGGCTCTTGAGCTTTCGATGCTTCCCCAATCCCCACGTCCTGGCGGACGCGGCTACACGCCGTAGCTGCTCGCGCCAGCGAGTGGTCAGGGCGAAGGTTATTGAGCTTTCGACCTTTCCCCAATCCCCACGTCCTGGCGGACGCGGCTACACGCCGTAGCTGCTCGCGCCAGCGAGTGGTCAGGGCGAGGGTTGTTGAGCTTTCGACCTTTCCCAATCCCCACGTCCTGGCGGACGCG
>DMMK01000568.1 GCA_003453085.1 Verrucomicrobiales bacterium | reverse complement strand
CGTGCTCGCGAAAAACTCCCCGCCCTGCGCACCGCCTTTGAAATGGGGCGGAGACGGGGGATGTAGGGCCACGATGGTGAATTTCACCACGCCGTTGACATGCCAGCCACCGGGGTAAACACCAGGGGGGATTTTCAAAACGGCGCCCGCTTTCAGCCCAGCCACAGCAGCCTTCAGAGCGGCGGTATCGCGGACGATCAAAGGCTCGGCCTGGACCAGAGTTCCCAGGCAAAGTCCCAGCAGGATGAGGCAGGCGCGTTTCATGAAAGTGTCTCAGTTACGGGTGAGTCCGGCAGGAAGTTCCTTCAAGCGCTGCACCTCTGTCACCTCATGGAAGAACCAGGGTTTGCCGCTGGCCTTTTTGTAGATCACGGTCTTGCTGGCGTACTTCACGCCATCGTGCTCCTTCCAGTCGCTGAAAAGGTAGTAGTCCCCCCGCCAGCCGATGCGGCGCAGGAGATGGGTTTCCTTATCAAAGTAGAGATCCATGGCTGGATCCACCGTGCCGCTGACGCTGAGGCCAAAAAGCGGCGGGCCTTCATGCGTCAGGTCGGGGATGACCTCCACCTTGGACTTGGGATCCACCAAGATGCCGAGGGTCCAAGCCCAGACGTCGTATTTGGCCGGTTCATCCGCCCGCTCTTTTTTGCCTAGCCACCAATACTTGGGCACATCCAGAACGGACTCGCGAGAGGAGGCTTTTTTACCTTCATCGGGCGTGGGGTTGGCACCGAAGTGAAAGGTTTCCCTGATGCGGAAAAGCGTGAGCAGCTTGTCCTTCCCACCCACAGCCGTCACCACCTTGTCAATGAGGGGCTGCGCAGCAGGGGCTGGTGCGGGCGCGGTTTGTGCCTGGGTGGATAGAGCGGCTGAAAGGAACAGCAGGGTGCAGAGGGAGCGTAAAAACATAGTCCGGGGAATGGATAATCTGTCGCATTAACGTAAACGCAGCCTCTAGGCTCTTCATGCGCTGCCCCCTTGAATGAACAAAGCTAGCAGCGGAAAATCCAGCTACGCCCTTGAATCTGGCCGCATCGCCCGCCATCTCTAGGCGACTATGCGCATCCTTTCCGGTCTCCAACCCAGCGGACGTCTCCACATCGGCAACTATTTTGGCATGATGGAGGCGGCCCTAAAGCTGCAACACGAAGGCGAAGCTTTTTACTTCATCGCCGATTACCATTCTCTGACCAGCATCCACGAGGGTAAGACCCTGCGCAGCAATGTGCGTGACCTCGCCATTGATTTCCTGGCCTGCGGTCTCGATCCCGAGAAGTGCGTGTTTTTCCGCCAGAGTGATGTGCCAGAGCACACGGAGCTTTCCTGGATCCTGAGCACCGTCACCCCCATGGGTCTGCTGGAGCGCTGCCACAGCTACAAGGACAAGGTGGCGAACGGCATCAGCGCCAGCCACGGCCTCTTTGCCTACCCGGTGCTGATGGCGGCAGACATCCTCATTTACGATGCGGATCTGGTTCCAGTGGGTCGTGACCAAAAGCAGCACGTGGAGGTGACCCGCGACATCGCCATCAAGATGAACGAGACTTTCGGCCAGGGCCTGCTGAAGCTGCCTACGCCGCGTATCCGCGAGGAAACCGCCGTGGTCCTGGGCACCGATGGCCGCAAGATGAGCAAGAGCTATGGCAACACCATCCAGCTCTTTGAAGAACCCGCAAAACTGAAGAAGGCCATCATGGGCATCCCCACAGACTCCACTCCGGTGGAGTCCCCCAAACCTATCGAAGGCAGCAGCATCATGGCGCTGTATCAGCTCGTCGCTTCCCCGGCGGATTACGCCGCGATGGTGGCGGATTTTCAGGCAGGCGGCAAAGGCTACGGTGACTTTAAAAAACGTCTCCTCCAGGGCATCACCGACTACTTTGCCCCCTTCCGCGAAAAGCGCGCCGAGCTGGTGGCTAACCCCGAGTATGTCAACAAGGTGCTGGCCGAGGGCGCTGAGAAAGCCCGCGCGGTCGCCCGCAAAACCCTGGAGCGCGTGCGCCAGGCCGTCGGTCTCGGAGATTAATCTGCGCTTTTTTTGATGAATCCCAACGGCTACGAACTCCTCGACAGCGGCAACTTTCAAAAGCTGGAACGCTTTGGTGAGGTGGTGCTCTCCCGCCCCTGTGCCCAGGCCGTGTGGAAGCAAACGCTCTCCACCATTGTCTGGCAAAAGGCCACCGCCACCTTCTTCCGCGACGGCGGCAACCAGTGGCGCGGTCGGGATCGCCTGCCCGGCACCTGGGACATCGGCGTGGATGGCACCCGCTTTCAGCTCAGCAGCACGGACTTTGGCCATCTGGGCATCTTCCCGGAACAGCGCGACCAGTGGAAACGCATCCGCGAGGTATGTGGCGACTATCGCAAAAAACACAACCGCGCCCCACGAGTGCTCAATCTCTTTGCCTACTCCGGTGGCAGCACCCTGGCCGCTGCACATGGTGGCGCGGAGGTGTGCCATGTGGATGCCTCCAAAGGCATGGTGGACTGGGCGCGCAAGAACGCCACGCTCAATGGCCTGGATGAAAAACCCATCCGCTGGATCGTGGACGATGTGACCAAATTTCTCGACCGCGAGCACCGCCGCGAGCGCAGTTACGACCTCATCATCCTGGACCCGCCGAGCTATGGCCGTGGGGCGAAGGGGGAGATCTTCAAAATTGAAAATGATCTGCCGCCGCTGCTCTCTCTCATCGGCAAACTGATGTCCGATCAACCCCTGGGCGTGCTGCTTTCCTGCCACACACCTGAGCTAACGCCCATCTCTCTGCATCATTTGTTAGTCCAGCAGTTCGGCTCCTCCGGTGGCAGCCTGGAACAGGGAGAGATGCAACTGCGCGGTTCAGCGAATGTGCTGCCCGTGCCCAGCGGCAGCTTCTGCTGGTGGCTGAAGTGATCTGCTGCCATGCCCGTCGTCACCTCTAGTTACCAGGCACCTCGTTTCCTGCGTAACGGCCATGTGCAGACGGTGTTGCCGGTCTTTCTCCCACGTGCCCGCCCGCCGCAGCCCAAGCATGAACGCCTGGAACTGAGCGATGGCGACTTTGTGGATCTTCGCTGGTATCATGCAGGGAACAAGCGCCTGGCCATCCTCTCGCATGGGCTGGAGGGCTCTGCGGAAGCCATCTACATCCGCAGCATGAGTGCGGCCCTGCTGCATGCAGGATGGAATGTGCTGGCGTGGAATTTCCGAGGCTGTGGCGGGGTGGAAAATCGCCTGCCGCGCTCCTACCACAGCGGCGAGTCCAATGACCTGCGCAGCGTCATTGAGCATGCCTCGGATGCCTATCCTCAGATGGCCCTCGTCGGCTTCAGCCTGGGCGGCAACATCACCCTCAAGTGCATCAGCGAAATGCCCGCGCATCCGCACATCGTCGCCGCCGTGGCGGTCTCGGCCCCGGTGGATCTGGCCTCCAGTGCGCGCGTGCTCGACGAGAACAAAGACAACCGCATTTACCTGAAACGCTTTTTAAACACCCTCATCCTCAAGATGGAGGCCAAAGCACGGCGGTTCCCCGAGAACTTTGATCTGCGCGGCATCCGCAGCATCCGCACCATCAAGGAATTTGACGACCGCTTCACGGCACCTCTGCATGGCTTCCGCGATGCGGATGACTACTGGGCACGAGCTAGTTCCCTGCCCCATCTGACGAAACTGCGTGTGCCCAGCCTGCTGCTGAACGCGCTGAACGACCCCCTCCTCACCCGGCCCTCCTTCCCTCAAGAACTCGCCTTTCACAGCGACTTGCTGCACCTGGAAACGCCAAACTATGGCGGCCATGTGGGTTTCCTGGATCACCGCCTACGCGGCTGGCATGAACGCCGCTCCATCGAGTTTATCAACGCTGCCTGCGTTTGAGCCAAAGCACGCCGATCCCCAAAAGCAGGAACAAGCCTGCTCCGGCGATGAGCAGGGTCTTGGGGAACTCAGGATAAACTCGCGTGACTTTGACATCGGTCACCTGGATGCCTTCGGCTTCGGCAGAAACTGGCGCTACGGCCGGGGCCGCTTCCACGGCCTTCGTGGTCTGCGTGAGTTTGAAAGGGCGACTGGTTTCGCCAGGGAAGATCACCTGCGGTTTGCGCTCGTCATTACCCTCTTCGCTGTTCAGCAGGATCAGGCTGACGTTGGCCCCTTTGCCAAAGGCGATCTTAAAGCTGTCGGCACCCACAGGTACCTCGGTCTTGGCCGTCGCCAGCAGATGCGTCTCCGCCGTGTCTGGCTTTACCGCCTCATAGGTCGCACCATCCAGCGCGACGAATTCACAAGCGGGCAATGGCAGCGTTTGATCATTGAATGTTAGGCCAACATTCGCCTTCAGATACTCGGCGGCCTTTGCATAGGTGGCAGCTTTTTCCGTCTCGCTCTGGCTCAGGTACCAATCCGCCGAAACCGGTGGCAGCGAGGTGGGCTGATCACTCAGAAACACCCGGGGATCTAGATTCATTTTCATGGTGAACTGCCTCCCCTGCGTGAACTCCGCCTCAATGGTCATGTTCGGCACCACATGCGCCACCGCCGAGGTCACGAGCAAGAAAGGGGACAGCAGCCAGATGGGGAAGCGCATGAGGGATGAAGCCAGCTTATTTCCGCACTGGCTCACCCAGGTGCTTTTTGAAGAAAGCCGCCGCGATGTCCACGGTCTCGGCACACCAGGGGTCGCTCATCCAAAAAGGATGCGGGGCGAATTTCAGGGTCTGGACTTCGGTCTCGATGCCCAGGGCTTTGAGCTTTTCCATCATCTCGACCCGCCCGATTTTCAGCGTGTCTTTTTCCCCTTCGATGAAGATCGTCGGCGGCACCCCGGCGCGCAC
>DMMK01000733.1 GCA_003453085.1 Verrucomicrobiales bacterium | reverse complement strand
CGCCAACCGCGGCGAGATCGCGATCCGCGTGATGCGGGCGGCCACGGAGCTGGGGCTGAAAACGGTGGGCATCTATGCCCAGGAAGACCGCTTTTGCCCGCACCGCTTCAAGGCGGATGAAGCCTATGAGCTGAACAAGGACAAAGGCCCGCTGGGTGCCTACCTGGACATTGAGGGCATCGTGACCCTGGCTAAGGAAAAGGGCGTGGACGCCATCCACCCCGGTTACGGTTTCCTTTCGGAGAACCCGCAGTTTGCCCAGGCCTGCGCAGATGCAGGCATCATCTTCATCGGCCCAGAGGCAAAGATCCTGGACATGATGGGGGACAAGACGGCTGCCCGCAATGTGGCACGCAAGCTAAACGTGCCGATCCTGGAAGGCACGGATGAACCCGTGAGCGACCGCAAGGAAGCGGTGACCGTGGCGAAGAAGATCGGCTTCCCGCTGATCATCAAGGCGGCCTTCGGTGGAGGCGGGCGCGGCATGCGCGTGGTGCGCGAGGCGAAGGACCTGGAGAAGCTGCTGGACGAGGCGCAAACGGAGGCGCTGCGCTCCTTTGGCAACGGCGCGGTGTTCCTGGAAAAATTTGTGGGCAAGGCGAAGCACATCGAGGTGCAGATCCTGGCGGACAAGCACGGCCATGTGCTGCATCTGCATGAGCGCGACTGCTCCGTGCAGCGCCGCCACCAGAAGGTGATCGAGCAGGCGCCGAGCTATGGTGTGAAGCAGGAGATCATCGACGGCCTGTGCGAGGCGGCGGTGAAGCTGGCGAAGGAAGTGAACTACACGCACGCTGGCACGGTGGAGTTCCTGGTGGACCACGAAACGGGCGAGTGGTTCTTCATCGAGATGAATCCGCGCATCCAGGTGGAGCACACGGTGACGGAGGAGATCACGGGCATTGACATCGTGCGCAGCCAGATCCTCATCGCGCAGGGCTACCAGGTGCATGAAGAGCCGCTGGGCCTGCCGGCGCAGGACAAGATCGAAAAGAGCGGTTACGCCATCCAGTGCCGCATCACCACGGAAGATCCGGAGAACGGCTTCACACCGGACTTTGGCAAGATCCTGACCTACCGCAGTGCGGGCGGGTTTGGCGTGCGGCTGGACGGT
The DNA here is from genome assembly GCA_003453085.1 of Verrucomicrobiales bacterium. Lineage (GTDB taxonomy): Bacteria > Verrucomicrobiota > Verrucomicrobiia > Verrucomicrobiales > Verrucomicrobiaceae > Prosthecobacter. Next base: position 2,554 of record DMMK01000733.1, on the reverse strand, counting down.
GCGCTGGGCGCAACGAATGCGGTCATCACGCCGTATTATGACTCCATGCTGGTGAAGATGACGGTCTACGGCCGCACGTATCAACAAGCGCTGGACCGCATGGACCGCGGCCTGCGCGAATTCCGCATCCGCGGGGTGAAGACGAACATCCCGTTCCTGATGAACGTGGTGCACCATGAAGACTTCAAGACCGGCCAGGCGACCACACGCTTCATTGATAACAATCCGGACCTGCTGAAGTTCGTGGCGCGCAAAGACCGTGCCTCGAAGCTGCTGAGCTATCTGGCGGATACGGTGGTGAACGGCAACCCGTTTGCCAAAGGCCACAAGATCAGCAAGGCCTTCATCGCCGCGCCGATTCCGAAGTGGGATCACAAAGTGGCCCCGGCTGCCGGCACGAAGCAGCTCCTCACGGAGATGGGCCCGGAGAAATTCTGCAAAAACTGGGTGGCCAAAGAGAAGCGTCTGCTGCTGACGGATACGACGATGCGCGATGCGCACCAGAGCCTGCTGGCCACCCGCATGCGTACCTATGACATGCTAGCCGTGGCAGATGCCGTGGCGCGGCGCACACCGGACCTTTTCTCCCTGGAGATGTGGGGCGGTGCGACCTTTGACGTGACGATGCGCTTCCTGCGAGAAGATCCGTGGGAGCGCCTGCGCGATATCCGCGAGAAGGTGCCGAACATTCTGCTGCAGATGCTTTTCCGCGGCAGCAATGCTGTTGGTTATACCAACTACCCGGACAATGTGGTGAAGGGATTCATCAAACATGCCGCCCAGAACGGCATGGACATCTTTCGCATCTTTGACAGCCTGAACTACCTGCCCAACCTGACGGCGGCAATGCAGGCGGTGCGCGAGGACACGAGTTCCATCTGCGAAGGCACTCTTTGTTATACCGGCGACATCCTGGACCCGAAACGCGACAAGTATGACCTGAAGTACTACGTGCGTCTGGCCAAGGAGCTGGAGAAAATGGGTGCGCACATGCTGTGCATCAAGGACATGGCCGGCCTGGTGCGCCCCTACGCGGCGAAGAAGCTGGTGAAGGCGCTGAAGGACGAGGTGGGCATCCCGATCCACTTCCACACGCATGACACCAGCGGCCTGAACGCGGCCAGCATCATCGAGGCGGCGAATGCCGGGGTGGATGTGGTGGATGCAGCCATCGCCTCCATGTCCGGCGGCACCAGCCAGCCGAACCTGAACTCCATCGTCGCCGCCATGCAGCACACGCCGCGTGACACAGGACTGAATACGGAAGCGCTGCAGGAATTCAGCGACTACTGGGCGGCCGTGCGCGCCTTTTACAAACCCTTCGACACGAGCGAACCTTACGGCACCGCCGAGGTGTATCTGCATGAGATGCCCGGCGGCCAGTACACCAACCTCAAGGAGCAGGCCATCGGCATGGGCCTGGGGCCACGCTGGCCGGAAATCGCCCACGCCTATGCGGAGGTGAACCAGCTCTGCGGCGACATCGTAAAAGTCACGCCTTCATCCAAGGTGGTGGGAGATCTAGCCATCGAGTGCGTGGCGCGTGGCGTGAAGCCGGGCGACATCTTCCAGCTCGCTGGCACGAAGTGGAGCAAGGATGTGACGAGCATGTTTGAAGGCTGGCTGGGCGAGCCCTTCTACGGCATGGAGGCCAACAAGGCTGCCGACAGCCGCAAGAAGTGGAATGCGCTGGCCGATGCCATCGTCGGCAAGGGCGGCAAGCGGATCAAAGGCCGCCCAGGGACGCACGCGGCGAAGATCAAACTGGATGAGGTGCGCGCCGAGCTGGAACAGAAGATGAAGAAGAAACCCACCGAGGACGATGTGTGGAGCTACCTCATGTATCCGGATGTGTTCCTGAAGTTTGCGGAGTTCCGCAAGACCTATGGCGATGTCTCCGCCCTGCCGACACCGGCCTATTATTATGGCTTGCAGCAGAAGGAAGAAATCAACATCGAGCTCGAAGCGGGCAAGACCCTCTTTGTGCGCCTGCTGAACATGACGGAGCCGGATCATAACGGCCAGCAGACGGCCATCTTTGAGCTCAACGGCTACCCGCGCCACACCACGGTGACGAACAAGCTGCTGGCCAAGGATGCGGTGACGAAGACCAAGGCCGACCCGGCGGACCCGACCCAGGTGGGCGCGCCGATGCCCGGCATGGTGGCCAGCATCGCCGTGAGCGTGGGCCAGAAGGTGAAAGAGGGCGAAACCCTCGTGACCCTGGAGGCCATGAAAATGTTCGCCGCCGTCTCCGCCCCGACTTCCGGGACCGTGCAGGAGATCTGCGTGAAGATCAGCGAAGCTGTGGAGAGCAAGGACCTGCTGGTGCGGCTAGCGAAGTAGGCCTGCCTGGAAACCGCCTGAATGATGAACGTCTCCAGATCGAAGAGGTCTGGGGACGTTTGTGTTTGAGGGGACGAAGAAGCGAGAGGTGAAAATGCCCCCTCACCCTCAGTTCCCCGTGCGGATCAGCGTCTGCGACTTGCCCTGGATCCTCTCCACCTCGCTCATCTGCAGGCGCTCCTCCACCGTCGTCCTTTCGCTCTTCTGG
>DMMK01000561.1 GCA_003453085.1 Verrucomicrobiales bacterium | reverse complement strand
CCCCAGCACCGTGCAGAGATGAAAACCGAGCTGGGTGGTGAAGACGGGGCTAATTTCCCCATCGTTCATGGAAAAGGCGATAACTTCGAACTCCTCCATGAATTCTCCGCGCTTGAACCAGCCCAGGTCGATCTGCTGCTGTTCATCGGCCCGGTGCTCCTCTGCCAGCGTCATAAAATCCGTCCCGGCTAGCAACTGGGTGCGCAGTTCCCGCATGGTCTTGAAGACTTCGTTGCGGCTCTGGGCACCCTGCAGGTTTTTGGTGATGTGGGCCACGCGGATGATTTCTTCCGTCATGTAGAGGGGCAGATTGCTCTCGTAGGCAGCGGTCAGCTCTTCCTCGGAATAGTCTGGATCCGCGCCATAGATGTCCCCCAGCATCTTGTCCAGGCGGACGCCGCCTTTGACGTTTTCTCGCACCACGGCCTCGTCCTTGTAGGGCATGCCGATGTTCATGTAGAACTGGGTTTCGCCTCCTGCTTCATCAATGAGCTTTTGCAGGCGTGTGGTCACATCTTCATCCGAGACTTCCGGGAAGCGTTTGAGGGACTCCTGGTTCAGCAACACGCGGGAGGCGAGATTGTCCTTGGCATATCCGCGGAACTCCTGGTCACGCTCACAGCAGGCCACCTGAAGCATGCGCTCATAGTGCCCCTTCACATTGCGGAATTCTCCTTCGATGACTTCGTCGTCAATTTCTTCGCCGTTAATGATCAGTGCCATGCCGCACACGGAGCGCGGAGGCACGGGCGAGGCAAGGTGAAAGTGGCATCATCTAGGCGGATGGAGGATTACGAGGCCGGGTGACTCAGACCAAAGGAGCCGGGGGAGAATCTTCCTCATCTTCATCCTTTTTCTTCTCAGGCACGGGTTTCGGCTTGGGAAGGATGCGATGCACCAGGGAAGATGCGGATTTGAAAGGGATGAACAGCACCATGAACAAGTTACCGATGATGAGATCGTAAAGCCTGACGGGCAGCATCAACACCTGCAAGATCGGCTTCAGGATGGTCTTCACCATGGGTTTCCTGGAATATAGCAGAGACAGGCCAATGATGGACACGATGCCCACGAATTTCATGAGGGTGGTGATGTCCACATGAAAGGTGAGTTCTGTTACCAAAATCAGGCCGACGTAGCCGATGAGCAAAAAGGCGGTGTGTTCCAGGATGGGGAACTTTTCGATCAACCCGATGCAATAACCCGCCACGAAACGCAGGGCCAGGATACCAATAAAAACACCGGTAAAGACCACCCACAGCTCATCGCTGAGCGCCACGGCGGCGACGACATTGTCCACCCCCAGGCTGAGGTCCATCAGCTCAATGGAGGCGACCGTTCCCCAGAAGCCGCGTTTGATGGTATCCGTCCCGTTCTGCTCGGCATGGGCGTTTTTATGCGCCGTGGCCAGGTGATGGGCCATGAGGTGAATGAGGTAGGCAGCGCCCACCAGTTTCAGCCAGGGATTCTGAATGATGTAGGTGGCGAAAAGCAGGGCCAGGCCACGAAAAACATAGGCCCCGATGATGCCGACCCGCAGTGCCCAGAACTTTTGATGATGCGGAAGGTGGGCCGCCATGGCGGCAATCGCCAGGGCATTGTCCACAGACAGAAGGCCTTCGATGATGATCAGTGAGATAATAACCGGGAGGGCCTCGGTCAGGATCTGCCAGACGGCAGGAGAGAAGATTTCCGCAAGCATCAGTGAATATGTAACATGAATACGCGCTTTATTGTTGAAATGCGTGCCCCATGGTCACGTTTTTTAGCCCACATTGGACTGGCAGTCAAGGTTGACACCCGGCGGCCCGCCCTCCTAGATGCAGAAGAGTTTTGCGACGGCATCAAACTTGCGTCGCCATCCCTGTCCCCCCTTCGTTTTTTTGAGTATGTTTTCTTTTCCCACCCATTTCCTGCGGCTGGCGGCCCCGGTGATCCTGGTTTCCCTACTTTCGGCCTGTTCAAACCCTCAAAACCCGGTGCGCTCTGCCGGTGACTTCAGTGGCAACGGAGGGTATTCACAAACGGCTTACCCCATTGCCCAGCCCGCAGCCTATCACCCCGGCTGGGATGTGGAAGGTGAGCCAATGTTTGTAGCGGCCTCCAACACGCCCTACATCCGTGCCTCCTCCTACCTGCTGATCGATGCGCACACAGGCAAGCATCTGGCCTCCAAAAATGCGGAAACCGCCCGCGCCGTGGCTAGCACGCAGAAACTGGTGACCGCTCTCGTAGTGCTGGATGTGGGCAATCTGGACAAGCCCGTGAAAGTCATGGCCTCGGATGTGAAGGTGGAGCCCACCTGCCTGGGATTGCGCCCGGGTGAGGTCTATACCCGCAGGCACCTGCTGTATGCCTTTCTCATCAAAAGCTGCAACGACGTGGCCAATGTGCTGGCCCGGGACAATGCTGGCAGCATCAGCGCCTTTGCCGCCAAGATGAACGCCAAGGCCAGATCCCTCGGCTGCTCGAAGTCGAATTTCAAAAATCCCCACGGCCTCACCGCTCCAGGCCAGTACTCCACTGCCCGTGACATGGCGCGGATCGCCATGGCAGCCTATCGCAATCCCATCGTCCGGGATGCCGTGCGCCGCCAATACTACACCTTCCGCAAAAACAGCGGCAGCACGGTGACTCTGAAGTCCACCAACAACCTCCTGGGCAACATGCCCGAGTGCAACGGCATGAAAACGGGCTACACCGTCGCCAGCGGCCGCTGCCTGATCTCGACCGCCAGTTCCCGTGGCCGGGACGTTATTCTCGTTCAGTTAGGCACCAAGACCAAATACATCTGGGATGACGGTCGCCTGCTCATGTCCTGGGGCCTGCAACGCGCCAAAGGCGGTGGTTTGACTGCCTCCAATTGATCTCCGCAGAACCCAGGAAAGGACTCGATAAGATACCGTTTCCGGTGCCAGGTGTCACCAAATTAGAGCCGCTGATAGGTGGATGCCTGCATAGCCCATTAAAATGGACTTCAGGAGGAAGCACTTGTTCCTATTCGGTTTTGTAGCTGAGGTCAGATCCAGGTCGAATATCCGAGCGCCTTCAGCAAGGTGCGCAGGCTCATGAGGACCACCAAAACGCCCACCACGACCATCATGGGCCGCTGAGGCAGCCTTTTGGTCATGAAAGCGCCGAACGGAGCGGCCACCACGCCTCCGAGGGCCAGTCCCGCAATGACCTGCCAGTGGCCCAGGCCGATGCTGAGGAAAAAGGTCAATGAGGCCGACAGGGTGACAAAGAACTCCACCGCATTCACACTGCCCACGGCATGGCGCAGCGAATTGCCCCGCACAATGAGGTTGGTGGCCACAATCGGCCCCCAGCCGCCACCGCCAACTGCATCCAAAAAGGAGCCGATCAAGGCCAGAGGTGTCAGTTTGGTCGTCACTTCACGCGGAGGAAACGCCATGAACGCCTTGATAATGATGACCAGGCCCATGATCAGCAAGTAGCCCGAGATGTAGGGCTTGATCATTTCTCCATCCACCATGCTCAGGGTAAAGGCACCCACGGCGGCCCCGATAATGCCGGGGATCAAAAGTCGCCGAAAAAGATCTTTGCTGATGTTTCCAAAAGCATGATGAGAAATGGCCGAAGCCCCGGTGGTGAAGCACTCCGCCGCATGAACAGTACTGC
>DMMK01000501.1 GCA_003453085.1 Verrucomicrobiales bacterium | reverse complement strand
TCGAAAAAAGCACCATCCCCGTCAAGACCGCCGAGGCCATCCACAGCATCCTCGCCTCCAATGGCAAGGGGCTGAAACACCAGGTACTGTCCAATCCCGAATTCCTCGCAGAAGGCACTGCCGTCGCCGACCTCAGCAATCCCGACCGCATCCTCATCGGCGGTGAAACCACCCCTGAAGGCCAGGCCGCGATCGAGGCCCTCGTCAGCGTCTATGCCCACTTGGTGCCCCGTGAGCGTATCCTGACCACCAACCTCTGGTCGTCCGAGCTGTCCAAGCTCGTCGCCAATGCCTTCCTCGCCCAGCGTATCTCCTCCATCAACAGCATCTCCGCCCTCTGTGAAACCACCGGCGCCGATGTAGATGAAGTCGCCCGCGCCATCGGCACCGATTCACGCATCGGCCCCAAGTTCCTCAAAGCCTCCGTCGGTTTTGGCGGCTCCTGCTTCCAAAAGGACGTGCTGAATCTCGTCTATCTCTGCGGCCACTTCGGCCTCCCTGAAGTCGCCGCCTACTGGGATCACGTCATCCGAATGAACGACTGGCAGAAGCGCCGCTTCTCCGAACGGGTCATCCGCACCCTCTTCAACACCGTCACTGGCAAGCGCATTGCAGTTCTTGGTTTTGCCTTCAAAAAGGACACCAACGACACCCGCGAATCCGCCGCCATCTACGTCTGCAAAGACCTGCTCGAAGAGCGCGCCCACCTCGCCATTCACGATCCCAAGGTCAAGCCCGAGCAGATCCGCAAGGACTTGGTTCTTTCCCCGGAAGACGAACGGGTCACCTTTGCCGCGTCCGCAGAAGAAGCCGCCCAGGGAGCCCATGCCCTCCTCGTCCTCACCGAGTGGGATGCCTTTAAAAACGCGGACTTCGAGGCCATCTACGAAAACATGCTCAAGCCTGCCTGGATCTTCGACGGTAGAAACGTCCTCGACCGCCCGAAGCTCGAGCAGATCGGCTTCAAAGTTTACAGCATTGGCAAACCCCTCGGCAAAAGCTGAACAGGAGACACCTTCCTACTCTCAGCTTCAGCTTTCCTCTTTCTTAATTTCTACTTCTCCGCCCATGCCCATCGCCCTCATCACCGGAATCACAGGCCAGGATGGTTCCTACCTCGCCGAGCAGCTTCTCGCCAAGGGCTATACGGTGCATGGCATGATCCGCCGCGCCTCAAACTTCAACACTCAGCGCATTGAGCACCTGTTCAATGATCCCGAGATCTACAACCAGCGTCTCTTCCTGCATCACGGCGACCTCACCGACTCCAGCAACCTGAACCGCCTGCTGGAAAAGATCGGGCCTAACGAAATCTACAACCTCGCCGCCCAGAGCCACGTCAAGGTCTCCTTCGAAGTCCCCGAATACACCGCCGAAGTGGACGGCCTCGGCACCCTGCGGTTTCTCGATTCCATCAAGGAAGTCGGCCTGGAAAAACGCGCCCGCTTTTACCAGGCCTCCACCAGCGAGCTCTTCGGCCTCGTCCAGGAAGTTCCCCAGACCGAAAAGACCCCCTTCTATCCCCGCTCTCCTTACGGCGTGGCCAAGCTCTACGGCTACTGGATCGTGGTCAACTACCGCGAATCCTACGGCATCCATGCCAGCAATGGCATCCTCTTCAATCACGAGTCCCCGCGCCGTGGTGAAACCTTCGTCACTCGCAAGATCACCCGCGCCGCCGGTCGCATCCGCGAAGGCATGCAGCAGGATGTCGCCCTCGGCAACTTGGGGGCTCAGCGCGACTGGGGTTATGCCCCGGAATACACCGAGATGATGTGGCGCATGCTTCAGCAGGAGCAGCCCGGCGACTACGTCTGCGCCACGCAGGAGACCCATACCGTCCGCGAATTCTGCGAGCATACCTTTGCCGCCGTGGACATGCCGCTGACCTTTGAAGGCGAAGGCGAAAACGAAGTCGGCCGCGATGAAAAGGGCATTGTCCGCGTCAAGGTGAACCCCAGCTATTACCGCCCTGCGGAGGTGGAACTTCTCATCGGCAATCCAGAAAAAGCACGCCGTGAACTGGGCTGGCAGCCCAAGGTCACCTTCGTCGAACTCGTTCAGATCATGGCCAAAGCCGACTGGGATCTCGCCAAAAAAGAAAAGCTCCTCGCCGCCTGAACCCGCATTGCCTCCTCCCATGTCTTCCCTCGATTCCCGCATCTACGTCGCCGGTCATCGTGGCATGGTGGGCAGCGCCCTTGTCAGGGCCATCCATGAACGCGGAGGAAAAAATGTCCTCACCGCCACCCATGCCGAGCTGGACCTGCGCCGTCAGGCCGATGTTGAAAGTTGGTTAGGCCAGAACAAGCCCGACACCGTTATCCTGGCCGCTGCCAAAGTGGGCGGCATCCACGCCAACAGCACCTACCCGGCTGAGTTCATCTATGACAACCTCATGATGGCCGCCAATGTCATCCATGCGGCCTACACCGCCGGGGTGAAGCGTCTGCTCTTTCTCGGCAGCTCCTGCATCTATCCCCGTCTGGCCCCGCAGCCCATGCCGGAAGACTGCCTGCTCACCGGGCCGCTCGAAGGCACCAACGAAGCCTACGCCCTCGCCAAGATCGCCGGGCTGAAACTCTGCCAGCACTACCGCAGCCAGTATGGCGTGATGTTCCACTCCGCCATGCCCACCAATCTCTATGGCCCCGGCGACAACTATCACCCGGACAACTCCCACGTCATCCCTGGCCTGCTGCGCCGCTTTCATGAGGCCAAGGTGAATCAGGCCGAGGCTGTCACCGTCTGGGGTACCGGCACACCTCTGCGCGAGTTCCTTCACGTGGATGACCTCGCCGAAGCCTGCCTGCATCTCCTTGAGCTCGATACTCCACCCGATTGGGTCAACGTGGGCAGCGGCCAGGAATGCAGCATTGGTGAACTGGCCCAGACCGTTAAGCACGTCGTAGGCTTCGAAGGCGAACTCCGTTTCGACACCACCAAACCCGACGGCACCCCGCGCAAGTTGCTCGACTCCCACCTGATCCAGAACCTCGGCTGGAAACCCCGCGTTCCTCTCGAAGAAGGATTGCGCGAGGCCTATGCAGCTTTCGTCAGCACCCTTTAGCCAGAGGAACCCGGCCTCACCGATGATGAGGCCGGACAGCTCTTTCCCATCCTTTAAATCACCCGGTCATTGCCACCATCCACAGGGATCTGGGCACCGGTGACCTTCGAGAACAGAGGCGAGGCCATGGCAGACACCATGTTACCGATGTCCTTGCTCTTGATCTCCACCTTCATGAGGTTCTTCGTCTTGTACTCGTCCACCGTCATGCCGTAACGCTCAGCACTGCGTTGCAGGGCTTCTGGCGTCCAGAGCTTGGTGTCGAACACGGCATCTGGATGAACGATGTTCACCCGGATACGATAAGGTGCCAGTTCCAGCGAGGCCACACGGCAGAGCTGCGTAAGAGCGGCCTTGCTGCAAGAGTAGGCCGAGGCACCAGGGCCAGGGGCCTTGAAGTTACGGCTGCCCA
>DMMK01000688.1 GCA_003453085.1 Verrucomicrobiales bacterium | reverse complement strand
GTGGCACGCTGGCGCAGGAAGGTCTGGGAGGAGTGGCAGATGATGCAGTGGTTCCGCACGATCTCCCAGTCCGGGGCCATTTTCATGCCAGTGGCGGGGTCCAGGGGGACTTCTTCAGCGTGCAGCGCCGGGAGGCAGAGCAGGGCTAGGACAAAGCTGCGAAAGAGAGGGCTCATGGCTAGACGGCCTGGATGGCGACGCGGTGGCAGGTGTTGTTGAGGTAACCTTCGGGGTTCCAGCCGGGCAGGACCATGGGCTGGCTGCGGCCTTGGCTGTCCGTAGCCCGGGCCCAGATTTCGTAGTAGCCCTTTTTGGGGAGCTTGAGTTCCGCCTTCCAGTGCTGCCAGGCATAGCGGTTGCGCGCAGGGCGCAGTTCCGCCTTCTGCCAGGTGATGCCAAAATCCAAAGACACATGGACTTCGCGGATGTCGCCCTCGCCTGTCCAGGCATGGCCACGAATGCTGAGCGATTCTGCCGCAGGGTGGGTGCCGCCGGACTTGGGGAAGGTGACGAGGGACTTCACCGGCATAGCGGCGATGATGTCCATGTCTTCCGCCGGGATCTTGGTGCCAGGTGCCACGGGATAGCGCGGCATGCGGTAGGAGTGGCCCTTCATCTTTTCCCCGTCGTGCTCACGGTCGCGGATGACAATGCGCTTCACCCACTTGCCGCAGGTGGAGGCTGCCCAACCGCCGAACATCAGCCGCAAGGGATGACCGTTTTCCATGGGCAGATCCTCGCCATTCATGGCGAAGACCAGGAGGGACTCATCTTCCAGCGCTTTTTGGATGGGCACCCCACGGGAGATGGAGGACTTTTTGATGTCGCCGGAAAGGTGCAGATCAGCTCCATAGTAGCCGATGTAAACAGCATCGGGCTTGATGCCTGCATGCTCCAGGACATCGCGCAGCCGCACACCCGTCCAGGTGGGGCAGCCGACTCCGCCGGTGGTCCATTGGTTGCCGGTGGCGGGCGGGTTGAACTCACTGCGGCCATTGCCGGCGCATTCCAGCACCATTTGCAGGGTGTGATGCTCGAATTTTTCCTTCAGCTCCTTCAGCGTCAGCGTGATCGGTTTCACACAGCTTTCGCCGGCGATTTCCAGTGTCCATTTTTCGGGATCGAGCTGCTGAGGGGCCGGCGCGAGGCCGTTGTTACGCACGAAAAGGTACTTCGCGGGAGTGACTTCGTCATCCAGCAGATGGGCGGGGGTTTCCGCCACCAGCGGGCGGTTGTTGAAGACAGAGAGCCCCTCTTTTCCCGGGATGGCCAAAGGCTCGGCCCCCTGGCCCAGGGCGACGGGGACAAGCCCGGCAGGCATTTGGTCGCCAAACACAATCTCGGCCCCGAGCGCTGCCGTCAGGGAGGCCAGGCTGAGACGGTTCATGAATCCCCGGCGATTCAGGCCGTCTGAGGCCTGGCTACCGGCACCCTGAGGCTGAAACTCTCTGGAGCTTGCTGGCTGGGGAGGGGACTTCAAAGCGGGGCGGTTCATCTGATTAAAACGTCTTCAAAGGCCTGTTTTTCAACGGGAAGATGGTGGAAGTTTCGGCGGCTTGGCGGATTCACCTCCTCGTGCGGGGATTTTCCTCTGTCACTTGGCCACAGATGATGCACTGTTTTCCCATGCGCATTGTTCTGGCTCATTGCATCTACTTGGCCGCAGGCCTCAGCCTCCAGGCTGCCAGCCCTGCCACGACGCCGGTTCCGGCCACCAAGCCTGCCTCTACCGCTCCGGCTGTACCCAAAAAAGTGGATGCCCCTGCCAAGCCGAAGGATGAAAAGCCCACGGTGCCAGCGCCCAAGCCGCCACCCCAGGATGCTTATCGCCAGATGGAGCTGCTGACCAGGGCCATGGAAACCATCCGCCAGAGTTATGTGGATGAGTCCAAGATCACCTATGAGGAGCTGGTGGAGGGCGCGCTGGAAGGCATGCTGCGCCGCCTGGATCCACACTGCGAATACATGGGCCGCAGCCTCTTCGAGGATATGCAGCGGGAACAGAGCGACACCTCCGAAGGTGTGGGTATCACCGTTTCCCTGCGTGACGGCACACTGACGATCATCACCGTGCGCGATGACGGCCCGGCTGCCCGTGCCGGTGTTCTGGCCGGGGACCAGATGGTGCGCATCGGCGATGTGCTGACGGACAGTGTGGGCGTGGCCGAGGCCGTACAACTCTTGCAAGGCAAGGCGGGCGACACCATGAAACTCACCGTGCGCCGTCCAGGCACGCGGCAGTTTCTGGAGTTCAATTTGGTGCGGGAAACGCTGACGGAGACGTCCGTCCATGATTCCATGCTGCTGGTGCCGAAGCTGGCGGGTGATTACAAGGTGGGCTATGCGCGCATCTCCCAGTACTCGCAGTCCACCACGCGGGACCTGAGCGAGGCACTGGATGAACTGGAGAAAGCAGGCATGCAGGCCTTTGTGCTGGATCTTCGCAACAATCCTGGTGGCCTGCTGGACAGTGCCGTGGCCGTTTGTGGAGAGTTCCTGCCCGAAGGCACGGTGGTGGTGACGACTGAGGGTCGCATCGCCTCCCAAAATCCACCACCTTACCGCACCCCGACACGCGATGGCAAAAAGCCGCGCCGTTATCCCATCGCTGTGCTCATCAATCACGGCAGCGCCAGTGCGGCGGAAATCACCGCAGGGGCTTTGCAGGATTTGAAACGCGCCATCGTGGTGGGCACCACCAGCTTTGGTAAAGGCTCCGTCCAGAGCATCCTGCCGATGAAAAACGGGGCCGCCATGCGACTCACAACGGCCAAGTATTACACCCCGAGCCATCGCACCATCCATGAGCATGGGGTGGAGCCTAACATTGTGTCTGTCCTGACGACGGATGAAGAAATGAAGGTGGCGAAATGGCGCAACAATCATGGCACGGGCGAGGCTGCCGCCATCGAGATCGCCAATCTGGGAGACCGCCAACTGGAGCGCGCTGTGGATGCATTGAAGGGCGTGCTCGTTTTCGATTCCTTTCAGGCCAAGGCGAAACCCGTGGCCCCGCCGGATGTGCCACGTGCCCTGCCCGCCAAGGAAGACGCGCCTTAAAGCTTCGCTCACGTGCCTTCCCAAGATCCGGCTCCCCTCTCTGCCCCCATCGCTCTCATCACGGGTGGTGAAGGAGATTTGGCTCAGGCCATCCGTGCTGAACTGGAGGCTCAAGGGTGGCACGTGCATGCTCCTAGTCGCACGCAAATGGACGTGACGGATAAGGCCCAGGTGCAGGCCGTCATGGGGGCGCTACCACGCCTGGACCTGCTGATTCACAATGCCGGTTTCTTGCGCGATGCCAGCCTGCTGAAGATGACGGAGAGTGACTTTAACGATGTCCTGCAAGTGCATCTGAAAGGGGCGTTTCTCACCGCTCAGGCCGCGCTCAAAATCATGGTCAAGCAGCGCCAGGGGCACATCGTAACGATCGGTTCCTTCAGCGCCTTGTCCGGCCCGGCGGGACAGGCGAACTACGCGGCGGCGAAGGCGGGACTGATCGCACTGACTCAAAGTTTAGCGGCGGAATACGGGCCGAGAAACATCCGTGCCAACTGCGTGCTGCCGGGTTTTCTCGAGACGAAAATGAGCCAGGATTTATTGGAGAAGCAGCGTCCGCAGATCGAGGCTGCGCATGCCCTTGGGCGGCTTAACACCCCGCAGGAGGCTGCACGTTTTATCGCGTTTCTGCACACGATGGAAAACGTCAGCGGCCAGGTTTTCCAGCTCGATAGCCGGGTTCATCGCTGGATTTAAAAAGAGTCGGTGAAGTTCCTGCAAGCCCTGCGGTTTTACATCGTTGATGTGCGCTCCATGAGTTTGCGCCGCCTGTTTTTCTCCGCTCTTATTCTGCTTCCCTGTGCCTTGCTCAGTGCCGCGAAGCCCAACCTCATCCTCATCAACATAGACGATCTGGGGTATGCCGATATCGGCCCGTTTGGCTCTAGCAATGCCACGCCGCATCTGGATCGCATGGCGAAGGAGGGGATGAAACTGACCAGCCACTATGCGGCTCCGGTTTGCAGTCCTTCGCGGGCTTCTTTGCTGACGGGATGCTACCCCAAACGGGTGCTGCCGATCCCGCATGTGCTGTTCCCGGGCGCGGCGGTGGGCCTGAGTGCGGATGAAACGACGATCGCTGAGGTGCTGAAGGAAGCGGGCTA
>DMMK01000689.1:5683-5928 GCA_003453085.1 Verrucomicrobiales bacterium | reverse complement strand
CCTGCTGGAACTGGCGAGCCTGCGGGAGAGCAAGGACGACAAAGCGCTGCATGACTGCCTGAAATTCGGGATGGATAGTTTGTTAGGCGCTCAATACCCCAACGGGGCCTGGCCGCAGCAGTTTGGAAAACCCGCAGATCCCGCCACACCCGTGCTGAAGGCCACGTATCCACAAACTTGGCCGCGCACCTTTCCCAAGGAAAACTACGTCAGCTTTTACACACTCAATGACGGCAACATGCAAA
>DMMK01000689.1:0-5473 GCA_003453085.1 Verrucomicrobiales bacterium | reverse complement strand
CTGCTGCGCGCGCATGATCTGACCCAGGATGAGCGCTATCTGAACTCCGCCAAAAAGGCCGGGGACTTTTTCATTCTGGCGCAGATGCCCGAGCCGCAGACCGTCTGGGCACAGCAGTACAATCACCAGATGGAGCCCGTGTGGGCGCGCAAGTTCGAGCCGCCGTGTGTGACCGGCGGGGAAAGCCTGAGCACCATGGAGACACTGCATGAGCTCTATGTGGTGACGGGCGACGAGAAGTTTCTGAAACCCATGGCGGCGGCCTTTGCCTGGTATGAAAAATCCGCGCTGCCCGATGGCAAGTATGCACGGTTCTATGAATTGCAGACCAACAAGCCGCTCTACTTTGTGAAAGACACCTACGAGCTGGTGTATGATGACGGCAATCTGCCGACTCACTACGGATTCAAGCTGGACTATGTGCAGCGTGACCTGGAACGGCTGAAGGAGGCGCTGAAAAAACCGCGTGAGGAGTTGCTGGCAAAACGTGCCGCTCCCACGACTGAAAAAAGCTGGGCCAGCCGCGCGAAAGGTGCAGCAGAAAAAACGGTGCAGGCGCTGAAGACCCAGGAGGCCGAGGGCTTCTGGTTGAAAGGGGATGAGATTGATGCCGGGGAGTTTGTCCGCCACTTCAATGCCATGAGCCTGTATGTGGAAGGGGCCAAAAAGGGCGGCGAAGCCTTTGCGAAACTGCAGGGCCGCTAAGGCTGGGTGACTCCCTGGCCCTGCGGGCTCAGGTTCAGGGAGCGGCCATTTTTGAAGGCTTTCAGCGTGGCCTCGGACTCACGGAAAGCGATGCCGATGCTGCCATCGGCTTCGAGGTCAAAAAGAGGAAGCCGCTGTTCGAGGCAGAAGTCTCGCAGGCGCTGTGGCAGGGCCTCTTCGGGGCGATAGGAGTCATTGGAACTGATGATGGCCTGGGGACGGGCAGCGAGAAGGAGTTCCGTGAGGCCGGAGACATCCGCGCTGTGCTGGTGGCGCACAAGGAGGTCGCACTTCAGGTCGGTGCGCCGTTCCAGCAGCCGCTTTTCAGTGATGAAGCCGGCATCGTTCAGGCAGAGAATGCGAAAGCCGCCCACCTGCAGCAGAAGCACAAGACCTCGGTCATCGGCCTTTTCGTGAAGGTCATCGGTGCCGGGATGCAGAACCCTCGCGGTAACGGGCATGCCTTCGCCCGACGTCAACGGGATGGTTTCCTGGAGACCATGACGCCGCCAAACAGGACCATCTGGGGCCACCTGGAGGCTCAGCTTTTTCAGGCTGGCAAAAGGGGGATCGGGTTTCCAGGGTTCGAGCACGCTGGTGTGGATCTGGGGCACCTTTTGGGCAGACATGACCCAGGGCACCGCCCCGACGTGGGAAATGTCGGCATGGCTCAGCACCAAGCCGTCCAGGCGGTCCACTCCCTGGTGACGGAGAAAGGGGCGCAGGACATAGCGCCAGTTGTTTTCATTGCCGGTATCCAGCAGCCAGTGGTGGCCGCCGCTGCGCAGATAGCTGGCACCTCCGCCGTAGGGGAGCTGCAAGACATGGAACTCGGCAGCAGGCGGGTTTTTATCGAAGCGCAGATCCAGCGTCTGATTGGCCGCAGGCAGACTGGCAAACCAACTGGCCAAAGTGACCATGACGCTGGCCAGGGCGGCATTCAGATGATTCATCGCGACCACGGCCCAACTCCAGGAGGTCGCGGCGAGGAGCAGGCTCAGGCAGGACAGCAGGAGGCAGATCTCCGAGGCGGGAACCAGCACCAGATTGGAGATGAGGGCCACGGGGGTGACGGTCTGGAAATGGCCGATCATGAAAGGCAGGCTCCCTGCCCAGGCGGCCAGTGAGGTGCAGACCAGGGCTGCGGCAAAGGTGCGGCCACGCACACCGTAGCGCTGCATCCGGGTGGCCAGAACAGGCGGCAGGAAAGGGTCCAGATCACACCAGGGTTTGATCAGCTCCATCAGCCCCGCAGCCACCAGGACGATGGACAGCAGGACCACGAAGGAGAGCTGAAAGCCCGGCAGGAAAAGCTGGTGAGTATCCAGCACCAGCAACAGCAGGGCAGCGGCACCCAGCGTATTGGCGATCTGGGATTTCCGGTTCAGCAAAGGTGCCGCGAGGACAAAGGCCGTCATGAAGGCGGCACGTGCGGCGGAAGGTCGCCAGCCAGTGATGAAGGCATAGGCAAACACCAGCATGATGAGAAAGACGCTCATCCGCTGTTTGCCCAGCCACCGCAGGCCAAAGGAGGCGATGTGCGCCAGCATGGCGACATGCAGTCCGCTGACGGCAAAGACATGCAGCGTGCCGCTGTCGCGAAAAGCATCCTCGATGTCCTCTCCTGCGGCATCAGAGGCACCCAGGGCCATGGCCAGGATCACCCCGGCATGGGGCTGCGCATTTTCCAGACCCTGGGTGAGCTGCCGCGTGATCCATTGGCGGGAAGCCTCAGCCGCTTCCTGAAGACGATAGCGCAGGTCCAGCGGATCCTCCTTCACCAAGGTGACTTTCCGCGCCTGGCTCACCGCGATGCAGCCCATGCGCAGCGAGTAAGTGACGCCATCAAACTGGCCGGGGTTGGAAGGTGTGCCCGGCAATGTCAGTGGCCCTTCAATCTCATAGAGGCCAGGGGCGGTCAGGCGTATGCCTTCCGGCAGGCGCACCTTGATTCTAGCTTTCACTGGCGTCCAGTCGCCTGCTTGGCCCCAGCGCAGTTGGCTGACTTCGCAGAGGGCGGCATCGGGATCCATCTCCGCACCATCCACCCAGGGATAGAGGAGGCCGCGCACGGCCGCCGTCTTCTTTTGTTCCGGCTGCATTAGCAGGTGTTCCCTCACTGGATGGGCAAAGGTGTCCTGCAGCCTGAGAGCATGCAAAAAGACAAAGCTGAACAGCACCCCAGGAAGCGCCATCCACAGTGTCGGCCTGCGCCAAAAAAGAAGCCAAACCAAAAGTGTGGCAACGGCTAGGCCCACTCCTGGCTGGCAGGCCAGCCACTCTGAAAGCAGGATGCCCGCGACTGCGGCCACAGTCAGCACCAGCATCGGGTGCAGATGCAGCCAGGAAAGAAAACGGGAGCGTGAAAACATCGTCCAGCAGCGCGAAGGCTCAGTGTTCGCGCCGGCTAGGACGGATGTCCAGTGCCACCTCTTTTGGTTGTAGCCCGATGATATTCCGCTTGTTCCAGTTCATGGATCTTGTGGTGGGCATTGCCGCTGTGACGGGTGTTGGGGAAGTCAGCAATGATTTGCTCCAGCAATGTACGAGCGGTTGCCAGGTCCTTGAAGTGATGCATCTCCAGGTCCACCAGGCGGAATCGCAGAAAGGCGGCGTCATCTTCCGGCCAGGCTGGGTTCTGAAGGTGGGTCTTCAGCACCTGCCGCGCGCGCTGGGGGTCGCCCAGTTTTTCCGCGCAGATTTTGGCGATTTCGGCAATGGGGTGAGTCTGCAGAGGTTGGGCCGCCAGTTCCTTCTCGTGTTCAGCGATGGCTCCTTCATAGTCGCCTTGAGCGAGTTTGGCGGCCGCCTTCATGCTACCGCCATCGCTGATTTTTTCGCCGGAAGAATACACCAAGGTGCCCACCGCATCGCCAAACCGGGGCAGGACATAAAGCACGATCAGCACGCCGCCGATGACCCCCAGCGCCACGAAGTAGATCAGCATCATGCCGATGTCATCCTCCACCCGGTCCCAGCCGGCTTTCGCCAGCAGGAGGGCAGCGGCGATGAGGCACAGACGGAGGATCAATGTGCGGTTCATGGCCGCATTTTAGCGGAAAAACTCCGGTGCTGGCAAGCCTGAGGTCAGGGCTTCTTGACCTCGACGCCGGCTTCCTTGGCCACCTCTTCCTTTTTCTTGTCCACGGCAGCGTCGGTCAGTTCCAACAGCTTCGGGGCTGCACCGCCTTTGGGCACATAGTTCAGGGCCACGCCGTTGATGCAAAAGCGGCGCTTGGTGGGAGTGTTGGCGGAAAGTTTTTCGCCCTCAAACACATGTCCCAGGTGGGCGCCGCAGCGTTTGCACAGCGTCTCAATGCGGGCCATGCCATGGGAGTTGTCGGTGCGCTCCAGCACGTTTTTCGCGGTGGAGGCATCGTAGAAGGAAGGCCAGCCGCAGCCGGAATGGAATTTCTCCTTGGAGGTGAACAGCTCCACCCCGCAGCAAATGCAGTAGTAGGTGCCTTCGCCCTGTTTTTCGAACTCTTCATAAATGGCACCAAAGGGGCGCTCAGTGCCTGCTTGGCGGGTCACGGCATACTGCTCTTCGGTGAGGCGTTTTTTCCAATCGGCTTCGGTGAGGGAGACTTCAGGTTTTGGCATAGGATCAGGGGATTTGGGTTTCTCATCTGCGCAGGCGGCAAGAGTGAGGCTGGACAGGGCGATGAAAAGTAACGCTTTTTTGTTCATGGTTATGTATTCTTCAAACGTGCGAGAATGCGTCTTGATTGCTTATTCCCGCAAACTTTGAGATTACGAGACACTCTGGCGGAGCTGGGCGAATTCTTCCTTGGCGGCGGCTGGGTCTTCGACGGTCTGCAAGATTTCCTGGTGCAGGGCTTCCTGATAGTCCGCCATCATGCGCATCAGGGCGGTGCGCAAGGCCCCGTAATTCATGCCAGCAGCTTCTGCCAGCAGGGGGCCCTGTTCGCCGCGCAGGCTGCCGCCGTCCATGATCACGGGCCTCAGCACCTTGAAGAGCTGTTCCCGACCTCTGGCCTTGTACATTTCTCCCACGCGGCCCAGGGCGGCTCCCAGCAGGGTGAGCGTCCATTTCCGGCCAAAAATCTGGTCGGGCGTTTCATGGTCCTGAAAGTTTTCATGCTGGTAGCGCCGCTCAATGTCAGAATCCCCAGGAACGACCTCTTCCTCGATGCTGAACTCCGTGCGGCGGTGCTTGTTGGCACGTTCCCAACTGATTACAAAACGTTCCAGACTCACATGCAGCATGCAGCGCAGGCGGCCTTTGGAGGCATCTGCCGAGGCGAAGCTCTCATTGCGCAGGAGCTTCATCAGGAAATCCTGAAGAATGTCGTCGGCATCCGAGTGCTGGTAACCCCGCCGACGAAGGTAGCAGTACAAGGGGTAGCGGTATTGGGAGATGAGCTCGTCAAGGGCCCGCTTGGCGTCGTGCGGATCGCCATGTCGCAGTCGCGCCATCCGCGTCCACTGGGTCGCAGGCAGGTGACTTTCAGCGTGGGGGGACGACATGAAGGCCATTCATAGCGAAGTTTTGGTGAATGCTCAAGCATGTGCTCTTTTGAACAATCCGGCAGATCTCAAACTTTGATCTAAAAGGTTGATTTCCAGGAGGCTGTGACATGGCGCATGACTGAACAATTATTGGGCCAGGCAGCAAAGAGGCCCCCTATTCTCCTCGCAGATCATAACAAACGATGCGGGTTCCGTTTTTTCGATCTAGCGATTCCGCCTGCTGATGCACGTAAAGCAAGCCGTGGCTCAGGGAGGGCAGGCTCCATGTATTCAG
>DMMK01000448.1 GCA_003453085.1 Verrucomicrobiales bacterium | reverse complement strand
CCGAATACAGCGTGGCCTCCGTCTGTGTGAAGCCCTACTTCGTCCCCCGCGCCGCCTCGTTGCTCGCAGATACGGGCGTCATCGTCGGCTGCGTCATCGGCTTTCCTGCGGGCAACAGCAGCACGGAGGTAAAACGCTACGAAACCGAACTCGCCTGCAAGGACGGGGCCCGTGAGATCGACATGGTCATTAACATCGGCAAAGCCCTCGGTGGCGACTGGGACTACGTGGAGCGGGAGATCCAGGTCATCGCCGATGAAGCCCACAAACACGGGGCCAAACTCAAGGTCATCTTTGAAAACGATTACCTACCCAACGACGACCTCAAAATTCACCTCTGCGAAATCTGCGCCCGCGTGGGTGCCGACTGGGTGAAGACCTCCACCGGCTACGGTTTTAGCAAGCAGCCCGATGGCAGCTACAACTACCAAGGCGCGACTGAGCACGACGTGAAACTCATGCGCCAGCACAGCCCCGCCCACGTCCAGGTGAAAGCCGCCGGCGGCGTGCGCGATCTGGATGGCCTCATCCTCGTTCGCGACCTCGGCTGCACCCGCCTCGGCGCCAGCGCCACCAAGGCCATCCTCGACGAATACCGCCGCCGCGAAGCCACCGGTGAGAGCGGGGGGAATGCGAGTATCGGTGCAGGCGGGGATTGAGAGGGAGAGGATGGATTTACCAATCCAATTCCAACGGTTCCTCAGTTGCTTGTAACTAAATGGACTTTGACCTCCTCAGAGGTGGTGCCGGGGACACCGTCAACAAATCATTCCAAGGTAGAATCAGAGGCAGCAATTTCTCAAATTCGTCCACTTCCCGCGGATCTGTAGTGAGTATCATCTGACCGGAAACTCCCGGCGAGGCCCCTTCACTGCTGAGATCAGCGTGGAATCATTCGACTGCCTCCTCATGATCGCTCGCCTCGTGGCCGAAGATCGTCACCTAACTGAAAAATTTCATTCGTAGGACAGTTTTTGCATCTTTGATACGTACTTGCCTTTAACACGGCATGAATAAAACACTACACCACCCCCAACTCCCTCCAACAGTTCACTACCCTGACGCTAAAAGATGTAGATGGCAACAGACCTACTACAAGTCTGTCTTACGAACTTTTCACGAATGGCCAAGTGGAATCGTGCTTTCTAGGCGTGAGTGGCTAGAATGCCATGATCCTGAATTATGGCTGCAAAAGTTGCCCAAGAAACCGAACAGTGCCATCTGGTCCCTAAATTGAACTGCCTTGGCCGGGCAATCACCCCAGCCAGGGCTTTCATTAGCCCAGAAAGACCATGAAAAAGCAGCCAAAGCCGCTCAATAAAGAGCTTACAAAGGAAGGGAAGCCACGTCAACGGGCACCCGGAGCAGGGCGTCCCGTTGCCGGACGAAGTTGCAACCTGCCTCGCGTTAGCCCAGAGGCACACGGAATGTTAATTGAAATCAAAGAAGCCCTTGGGCTGAAAAGCCTAGCAGATTCCATTGACTATGCAGCCAAGCTAGCACAGCGAACTCTGCGCACTTCAACGGAAATGTCTAAATTCTAATTTCCTGGACGAATCATTTCAATATCTTTCATTAGATTCTGTAAGATATCGCGGAATGAAATTCTTTTAAGCTTTCGACCTTGGATGATGACGAAATGGCCTTGATCGTGATCGCCCGTCAAAGGGAATTGGTCCGTTTTGGCTGGGACTTGCAAATCCCCTATAAAGCTGCCAAGGACACCAACCGTGATTCCCAAAACACCGTCATAAGGGGTGAACAATACAATCGAAGTATCGTATAAGGCTTCAATTATGGTTCTCATAATGTAGATGCGCTTAGGCGGTGCCTCCACTTGGAAAAGAGAATCTGTGAATCTACAACGTGAGGATCGCAGAAGATCCTTGGATGGCACGTCTATGCCAATAAGATTTCGAAGCTCTTTGTGCTCGACCCTCTCACGAAAGGCTTCTCCATAAACATAAGTGCCGCCTGAGAGAGCCACTTTGGCAACAAATTTTGCTTTGGCGAACCACTCATGCCTGACTTCAAAGCTCATTGCTTGACCCGCCAATTCATTTTCGGCTAGCACACGCCTTTCCATTGCATCCCAAATCTTTGGCACGCAGCCGGTGAATTCTATTTGCACTGGTTTATCGCCAAACTTCGCCTTCCGTGCAGCCGCTATTGGCCGTTTGCTACCGTTATGACCACGTATATTTAGCCTGCTGCGAGCAAGGCTAACAAAAAAATCATTTGCGATAATTCCATCTATCTTGGATCCCACTGTTGAATTAGCTTCCTTACTGACCGGAATTGTAAATTCATTGCATCCCCCCAGAGCCAGAGGAATGATATGCTCTGGACTACAATAGTCCAAGGGAAGGTCTTTATCAGTATAGAGGCACCAAACGAAACTATCCATAGAATCTTATGGGTCTGTAGTTTCTCCTTGTTCTCCAGACTCCCGGCATGCCGCTTCCTCAGCGACGACTTTAAACCGCCACAAAATGTGTAAAACGAGCCACCAGAAGTACCGAGCGGCGGGTTGATGGAAATAACCCTCGGTGACAAGTCCATGTGCAAGTTCGTTTCTCAAATTACAGCCGAATTTATCCACAAGTATGGCCCTCAGATCAAAGAGAATGTCGGGACCAAAAATTTCCTGGGAGAGTGGTTCATACAGGAGCTTGTTTATGTCATGCTCCCGCTGAATGGTTGCCGTTTCCATTTTCACCGTCAGTTTTCCAGCTTGCGCAAAAAGGAACCTCAAGGACGCCTCTATTTGGGGAACTAAAAGGTGCATCGCCACTGTCCAGTTACCAACTAATCCCGCATGCAATCCTTGCAAATAGATACCCTCGTGGCCAGGCGGAATGAATGGAGAAGCTGCAACAAGAAATGTGAGATCATTAACCTTGGGTGCGTGCTCTCGGATAATTTGAATCCGGGCCGGCTCCAAGTGATGCATTACCGCGAGCGGCCAGTTGAGGTCACGCGCAAGCTTGCACATTTCCGCTGTTAAAGCTTCATCCTGCGCGGCCGGATCGGAAGCTGGGGAAGGTACATTGTCCAGGACAAGTCCTGTTGAACTTAGAGCTTGGAGGCCCATAAATGCCTGGAAGGGGTTCCTTTTACTCATCTCAATCACATTCTTTTCAAGCTCAACCACGTCAGTGGGTCCCTCCATTCGTGTCAATGTCCACACTGCCTCTTCCAGAGAGAGACCGCAAACGGCGGCAGCCGATTCTTGACACTGCTTTTCTTCCTGCTCCCTAAATCCAGGAATCCTCTTGGAGGGATCAAAACTGAACGTTTGGAACTCTTTCATTGAGTCCTTTTGTAGTTGGCGGAATCGCACCCCTATTTGCTCGATCACTTCTGGGGCGGCCTTGGCAGCCTGGAAGGCACTGTAAGCGTGGCCCATGCAGGTAGCTTGATAACCGCCCCCCAGCTTCAAAGTCTCCGCAGATTCGGCCTTCTTCAAGAGGCACTCAGCCGCACGCATCCGGGCTTTCATCCCCGACATCGACCCAGGAATTTTCTCGGCAATCCTAAAAGCTAGCATCCAGTGTTCTTTACCCAGGTCCCACTGCCCGCTTGCCTCAAACTCATATGCTCTCTTCTCGATCCGGTCGATATAGCGCTCGTAAGGACCAAACCCGAGTTCCAAACAAAGCTGCACTAAATGCCCCTCTGAGTGGCTGCAGACTACCCTGCCAAGCCGCTCCAAATATTGTTCCAATTTCTCAAGCACCTGATTCAAAGGCTCTCCTCTTATAGCCTTTGCCAGACGGGCGGCCCGCGCAAACCTTTCAAAACTGTGCCATTCATCATCAGCACATCTCTCCGTTAGCTCGAGGTAACTTGTAATCGCCTCTTTAGCGCCTTGAAAATCCTTTCGGCATTCCCAGAGAACATGCCCAACACGCGCCTTCATTTCAGGGTTTTCGATTGATGAAAGAATGCCTTTTAAAGTGTCTTGATCTTGGATCGTCAGATCTTCAGGAGAGAGAGCCTGACTTCCCGGCCCTTGGATATTTCTCCAATAAGGGCCGAAAAATTTCCCCTTTACTGTCCCGCCCTCTAAAAATGAAGCCACTCCTTCCAGCATGGAGTAAACCCGAAACCCCCTTTCGTCCCCTTGGGATTTCTTTTCAGCCGCCTTCAAATGCAATGGTTCCCAAATCTTTCGGCAATTATAACAGTTAAGCGCCCGGATGTCTGCGTTCCAGTCATAAGACTGCATGTCTTCAACTGTCAGTTGAAAACCCTCTGGCAATCGGCTTACAGGAATTCCGCTCATTTTATCGTAATATATCATTAAGATATTCTCCGCAATATTTCTTCATCACTGATCGGGTCCTGAATATCGAGAACCCGACCATAAGTGGTTTCGACCATCTGAGTCGTTTTGTGGCCGAGCAAAGCCATGGCCTGGGTAGAGTTCCCGCTAGTCATGCGCTCTGCCGCGCCGGAATGCCTCAATCTGTCGCCCAGCCCGTAACTACGAGGAGCAGACACGAAAAAGCCCCGCAAAAGCGAGGCTCTGTGAGTGGCTACCCCTCAAGGACTCGAACCTTGAACAACAGAGTCAGAATCTGTTATGTTACCATTACACCAAGGGGTAGTGAATATGGGACACTCAGTCTGGCATGATTTAAAGAGAGTGCAAGCGGAGGTTCGCGAGGAATGACGAAACTCTGAGAACATGCTCGCAAAGCCGGGCGACCAGCGATGATCGACCTGCAAGCAGGGCAAAGATGGAGTGGGAGGTTGTATCGGCAGGGATTGTTCTGGCAGAATCATCGCACTCGCCCAAAGTGGGGCATGTTTGTGCGTGTTGTTTTGACTCTCCTCTGCCTGGCGGCCACCGCTGGGTACCTGGACCGTGAACAGAAGGCGGGGCGGTTTCACCGGGTGGATGAGCTGTTCCTGGACTTTCTAGTTTCCAACACGCGGGGCCATTTTGAAAAACCGGAAGGCGGGGGTGAGGTGGTGCTGGTGGAGATGCGCGAGCAAGAGCGGGCGGACTATGCGGCCTGGCCACCGCCACCGCTGGACTGGCAGACGCTGCTGAAGCAACTTCAGACTTATCAACCGGAGGTGCTGGTGATCGCCACTCCGCTGAACTGGGGAAAACCGACACCGGACTTTGCACCAGCGGTGGCGGAGGCCTTGATGGCCTTTCCCAGTGTGATCTTGGGCATCGAAACTCAGGTGGCGGAAGCGACGAAGACGGACGCGGCTTTTTTGGGAGATCTGGACTCCTTGCTGCCTCACTTTCAGCAGGTGGGGGGCGATCTCAGCCGCGCACCCCGGCTGGCCAGTCTCATCACTGCGCCGGATGCCTCCATCCGTGCTTCCACGGAGCTGAGTCTGCTTTCCGCGAATCACGTCAAGGACGAATGGCGGCTGCCGTATGCGCTGCGGGATCAGGATCGTTTCATTCCCACGGTGCTGGCTGCGGCGCTGGCCCGGCACAGCCGCAGTCCCTACTCTGGGGGGCATCGTCTGCGCCTAGGCCCGGGGGCGGGGGCTTACCTGCAAGGCGGACAGTATGTGCCCCTGGAAATCAGTGGCGAATTTACCGTGCCGGAGGACGCCACGGTGCCGACAGTGAATGCGCTGCATCTGATGGCGGGAAATCTGGTGGATGTGCTGCCGGTAGAGGACAAGGCGGCGCTGGAAAAGGCCCGCATCCTGGTGGTGGGCACCACCCAGGCCGAGGAACCGGGTGCGCCCCCTTCCCTGCCGACGCTGTATGCCCGCGCGCTGAATCGCTTGCTGGCCCTGCCACGGCTGCGGGTGCTGACGGAGATGGAACAGTGGATCGCCTGGGGAATCGCCGGGGCTGCGGCCTTGTGGATCGTGCTGCGGGTGCGGCGAGTGCGCGCCTTCCGGGCGGGACTGGGCCTCATCTTTGCGGCGCTGGTGGTGAGTTACCTGTGCTTTCAGTCGAACCTCCTGTGGTGCCCACCTGCCCTGCCCACCGCCTTGATTGCCGTGGGGACGATCTTAGGGCGGTTCCTCGGGAAAAGGGAAACTGTGGTGACTGAGGAAACTGCGCCGCTGGCTAACACCTAACGCAAAGTGTTTCAATGCATCAGGGTAATCACATCGCCATCTTGGACCGATGTTCGCTGGGCCGCCAGCCGATCCATTTTTTGAAGGTGTTGCTAAAGACAAAGGGGTTTTGGTAACCCACGGTGTGAGCCACGGTTTCCACCTTCAGGTTCGTGGTAGAAAGCAGCTCGCAGGCCTTGCGCATGCGCAGCCAGGTGACGTGATGCATGGGCGTGCGCCCCAGAGCGCGGCGGCAAAGGCGGCGCAGGTGCTCAGCACTCACATGGGCCTGATGCGCCAGTTCATCCAGCGTCCAGTCACGGCCCACATCGGCGGCCACCAGTTCCCACACGCGCCAGAGGCGATCATCCTGCTGCCAGGGCTGGGCGAAGCGCTCGACATAACTTTGAATGAGCTCCACCCAATGAAACATGGCCGCAGGTTTGGGATCGTAACCGCTTTCATCAATCAAACCCTCGATGGC
>DMMK01000722.1 GCA_003453085.1 Verrucomicrobiales bacterium | reverse complement strand
CTGCCGGCTTCTGCGGCAGCGGCCATGAGCGGTCGCTTGGAGCGGTCGCGGCCACCGCCACAGCCAAAGACCGTGATGATGCGGCGCGGGCGCAAAGAACGCACGGTGCGCAGGGCATTTTCGATGGCATCCGGCGTGTGGGCGTAATCCACAAAGACCTGGAACTTGATCGTTGCTTCCGTCACGCGCTCCAGACGACCCGGCACCTGCGGGGCGTTTTTCAGATGGCTCACGGTCTCCCGCAGATTCAGGCCCATGGCACTGGCGGCGGCGAGTGCGCCTAACGAATTGTACACATTGAAGTCGCCGATCAAAGGCGTACGCACCAGGAAGGTGCGACCCTTGGCCTCCAGTTCAAAGCTGGTGCCTGTGAGATCGAAGCGCACGTTGGTGGCACGGTAGTCAAAACCGACGCCGTAACCAAACTTGATGATCCGGCCCGTGTTTTCATAACGGGTGATCAGTTTGCGGCCCCAGGCGTCATCGGCATTGATGATCATGGCCCCTTTAGGCTGGGCGGCGATGGTTTCAAACAGACGCACCTTGGCCACAAAGTATTCTTCCATGGTGCCATGGTAGTCCAGGTGGTCCTGGGTGAGATTGGTGAAGATACCGGCGGCGATGGGCAGGCCGTACGTGCGCTGCTGATCCAGGGCGTGGGAGCTGGCCTCCATGGAGACGGCGCGGCAGCCGTTGTTCAGCATTTGGGAGAGCAGGCTCTGGATCTCCAGTGACTCCGGCGTGGTGTGAGTGGAGGGGAGTTGTTCGCCACCCAGATCGTACAGAATGGTGCTCAGCAGGCCACAGCGCTTTTGCCCCGCATTCAGAAGGTGATGGGTGAGGAAGGCGGTGGTGGTCTTGCCATTGGTGCCAGTGACAGCGGCGATGGCCAGCTTTTGCGCCGGGAACCCGTGCAGGAAAGCCGCAGCCTGGGCGAGGGCCACGCGGCTGAACTTCACATGCACCCACGGCACTTTGACGTCATCAGGGGGGGCCTGCTCGGAAATGATCACCGCCGCGCCGGCTGCGATGGCCTTGGGGATAAAGTCATGACCATCCACCGAATTTCCCCGGAGGGCGACAAAGGCGATGCCAGGACCCGCCGTGCGGGAATCGTAGCTCAACCCGGTGATTTCAGTATCGAGGCTACCGGAGACGACCGGGTTGTCCAGATAGGGAATCAGATCGCGCAAGATCATTCGGCACCTCCTTCGAGAGCGAGGGGACGTTGAGGGCGGATGGAGAGTTGTTTGAGAGTTTCGGCCACGATTTCAGCAAAGATAGGAGCGGCAACCTTTCCACCACCGATGTCGGCGGGGTCGGGTGCCTGAGGATTGTCCAGCACGACCACGCACACGATTTTTGGGTCGTTCGCTGGTGCGAACCCCGCAAAGGAAGTGATCCACTGGTCTTTTCGATAGCCTCCCTTTCGCAGACTTCCATCTTTATTCTTTCCAACAATCAACTCGTGGTCGTAGCGCTGCGACGTCCCGGTTTTTCCGGCGACCTCGATGCCCTCGATCTGGGCGCGGCTGCCCGTCCCGTGGTCCACCACGCCTTTCAGCAGATCCCGCATCAAGGCGGCCGTTTTGCCCGTGCAAACCTGGCCCACGGCCTGTGGCGGCATCTGGGTGACCTGACGCCCACCGTCCGCAACAATGCGGTCCACCAAACGGGGTTTCATGAGGATGCCGCCGTTGGCGATCGCCCCGTAGGCCATGGCCATCTGCAGCGGGGTGACATTGACCTCGTAGCCCATGGGAAAGCGGGAGTAAGTGGTGTTCGACCAACGGCCGTCATTGATGTAGCCACGGCTTTCTCCTGAAAGGGAGATCCCGGTCTTTTGGCCAAAGCCAAAGCGCTTGACGTAATCGAGGTAGGTATCCTGACCGACTCGCTTGAAAACCTTGTAGGTGGCGATGTTGCTGGACTTCGCAAAGGCTTCGCGAGCGGGGACAGTGCCCATTTTGGAAACGTCCCGCAGGGTCGCCTTCAGCACCGGGTCCGTATAGAGGCCCCAGTGACAGTCGAAAGATTCGTCGGGGCCCATTTTGCGCTGGTCCAGGGCAGCCGTGAAGGCCACGACTTTGAAGGTGGAGCCGGGTTCGTAAGGTTCGTTGATGGTCAGGTTTTTCCAGTTGGTGCTGTCGGGCTCCTGGCGGTCGTGGCCGGGCAGAAAGCTCATGGCCAGGATGGAACCGGTGGTGACTTCGGTGACGATGGCCATCATCTTGTTAGGCCGGTAGGTCGCCTGAGCCTGGGCGACGATGGCATCCACGGCATCCTGCATCTGCAGATCAATGGTCAGATGTACGTCTTTGCCATGCACGGGTTCCTTGATTTCGCCCCGGTAGAGCAGCAGTTCGCGGCCATACTTGTCATGCTCCACGCAGACGGAGCCGGGCACGCCACGCAGGGTGTCTTCAAAGGTTTTTTCAATGCCCTGGACGCCCCCTTTGCCCTCCTCGACACCGCCGATGATCAGGGCCAGACGGTTGTCAGTCGGATAATGGCGGCGCACGGCGGGCTTCACATAGATGCCTTTGACAAAGAGGTTCTCCAGGTGCTGGCGCCAGTCTTTCGCCTGCTCGTCATTCATGTTCTGGGTCAGCACCTCGATAGGGCGATTGGACGTCACCTTCTCCAACATGGTCTCAGTCGGCACACCCATCTTGGCCCCGAGGCTTTCCGCCACGTGGACATGGTAGGCTTTCAGGATCTGTTCGGATGTGAGGGTGCGGGTCAGCTCCTTCTGACTGACGCCACGGATGCGCGCCAGATTCGGCAGCACGGAGCGAACATCGTGCAGGTGCACGCGGTCGGTGCGCAGCTCATAGACTTCCTCATCATAGGCCAAATAGCGGTCCGAATGGTCTTTGATGGAGCCGCGCTGGGCAGGCAGCGTGCGGTCTTCGCGAAACTTTTTCGCAGCTTCCTCGGCCAGCATGGGGCCTTTTTTCAAATGCAGATCATAGAGCCGCCACATCACGCCAGAAAAACACAGAGTGAGGAAGCAGGTGACGAACATCATCCGATGACAGAGCGGACGGTCGCGGCGCAGTTGCGCCTGGTTGGGGGTGGGCATCATGGCAGTTCGGCCTCAGCAGATTGGACCACCGCCTTGGCAGTGGGGACGGGTTTCAAATGGATGATCGCCCGAGCATCCGGGCTCAGCTTTTGCAGCCAGGTGCCTTTGGACTGAAGGATGGGCTGCACGCGCGCGCCTTCCAGCAGCAGGTCCACCTTGCGGCCCAGGCTGACGATCTCGAAATTCAGCAGCTTCATCTCCTGCTCCACCTGCCGCTGCTGCTCCGCCAGTGCCGTGATGCGGTTCTTGTTTACCACCACGCTCAGTGCCGCCAGCAGCACCGCTCCGCACAGGATCAGTACCGCCGTCAGTACCGGCAGGCCGATGGCATTGCGATAACGGTTGTTTTTCATTGGGGCAGGCGCTCCACACCGCGCAGACGGGCGCTGCGGGCACGTGGATTGAGGCTGAGTTCGTTTTCCGTGGCTTCCAAAGGTTTGCGGGAGAGAAGGCGATACACGCAGTCCGGATTTGGCCGTGGCGCGGGCCATTCGGGACGATCCAGCCAGACTTGGCTCTGATGCTGGAAGGTGTGTTTCACCACCCGATCCTCCAGCGAATGGAAACTGATGACGGCCAGCCGCCCACCCGGCTTCAGCCACTTCGGGGCTGCCGCCAGGAAATCTTCCAGAGCGGCCAGTTCCTGGTTCGTTTCGATCCGCAGGGCCTGGAAGGTCAGCGTAGCAGGATGGCGCTTGCTGTATTTCGGGCACACTTTGGAGATAAGTTCCGCCAGTTGCAG
>DMMK01000114.1 GCA_003453085.1 Verrucomicrobiales bacterium | reverse complement strand
GTCTGAGCCAAGTCCACATCCGAACCAGAAACCAAAAAGCTCACATTTTGACCGACGGTGACATTGTGTGTCAGCACAGCAGTCGTCACTGGCTGGTTGTTGCCAGCCCCCACGGTGATGGTGATGGCTTCATCATCTGAGAGGTTCGGCACACCATTGTCCGTAGCGCGCAAAGTCACACCTGTGAAAGTGGTGTTGTTCTGGCCTGCGGTCGGTGTCCAGGCGAAGGCACCAGCGGTGCTGAGAGTGGCTCCCGGTGGCCCGTTGAACATCTGATACGTGATGGCGTGACCATCCGCATCCGTTGCGGAAAGGTTGAACGTCAGGGTGCCGCCATTGGCCACCGATTTACTGCCGACGGCTGCGAGCACCGGAGGATTATTGCTGCCGGTGACAGTGATCGTGACTTCTTCAGAATCAATGAGGGTAACGGCGGCGTTGTCATACACTTCAAAGTTGACCACATAAGTGCCTTCCCGACCAGCCGTCGGTGTCCAAGCAAAGGAAGAAGAAGCTCCCGTATTGGGCCCGGTGGCTTGCGGAAAGGTGGCCCCAGGCGGAAGAGCGGAGGAGCGGACCGTCAAGGTCTGGCCAGCATCCGGGTCGGTCCCGCTCACTGTGAAATTCAGAGAGGAGCCGATGTTGACTGTTTTCGGACCGATGGAAGCGAGCACGGGCGGCTGGTTGACGTTGGCGGCAGTGGGATCTGCCGCGACCACGAGAACATCACGAATGGCTGTGCCACCGGAGCCGTCCGTCACACGAATTTTGTAACCCCAACGTCCGAGTGCCATGGTGGCCGTGCTGCTGCCGGGAATGCCAATGGTGCCCGAACCGCTGACGCTGATGCCCGGCATGAGACTAGATGGAGCGTAATCTGGGTAAGCATAGCCCGACAAATTTTGGTAAGTTACAGGTGTGCCATCCGGGTCCTGGCTGTTCAGGTTCTGGGTGTAGGGAAAACCGCGGCCAATGAGGTCAATGGTCGCGGGAATCATGGTCGGCCCCGCAGTGGCCTGTCCTGACGTGTAGGCAATCTTCAATTCCAGCGACCAAGTGCTCTCTGGCACGTTATTGATGCCGCTCACCCAGTTTCCGCCGGTCCACCAAGCGTAATAAAAACCTGAGGGCCTACCACTTAGACTGAGGGTAAAAGTATCTTTGCGGATGGTGTAACCGGCACCTCCGAACTCTGTGCCCGTAGAAAACGGGTTAACCGCCCCAGCCGAAGCCATTGTGCCGATGAAAGTGCCTGAGGCACCTGTACCCGTGTAAACCTGAAAGCTGGAACTGCCGACTGAACTGCTCATCCATGCCGTATAAGCAGTCACCGTCACCAAACCACTGGAGTTGATGGTGTAAGAGGCCGCCCCACCGCGATAATGCGCCGCTTCTAAGGTGGAAGGCAACAGCATAGCTGCAGCCATGAGAAAAAGGACCCAAAAACGGACCCTGGCTTTGCCAATCAACTCAGTGGTTGAATCGGTCTTCCCGTTCATATTCGGTGTTTGCATGAGAGTCATGCGGAAGACTTGTGTAGGAACAACGGAAGATCAATTCCGTTTTAATACGAAATAAAAATTATTTAATCAAATATGGACAATATATGATTAATTTTTCTTAACTGTATAAAGCAGCGCCTGAGACCAAAAGATAAAACAACTCACAATCAGTTGATTATAAAAGGCTTGAGAGTCCAAGTTTAGACTCAAAATCCATCTCGCCCGTTTGAATAAGCGCTTCAAATTATATCATTATATTAATACAACGGATTAAATCTGAATGTTTAATCATTTATCAATCCGTTCAAATTGCCCGATTGAAGCTAATCAAGCCCAGAAAAATTGAATCAATCGCGACAAATAGCGGCTCCGCCAATCCTCAAAATATTCCACTTTTCCTACAAGGCTAGTCAACGAACCGATAAGCCCTCATTCAGCGTTTTTCACGCTCCGCAATGGCTTCAATCAGGTCCTCGGAAGTCCAGCGATTGTCTGTGTAAAGACGCCGGACTTTGCCGTCTGGATCAATCACCAAAGTGCGTAAAGTGTGGTTGATGAGACCTCCGTCCTCCCAAAAATCAGCTCCACAACGGGAGGCCAAGCTGCGAATGTCTGGCAGTGAGCCGGTGAGGAATCGCCAGAGCTTCGGGTCTGCCTGGCAGGCTTTGGCGTAACTTTTCAGCACCTTGGGGGTGTCATTGAGGGGATCTATGGTGATGCAGAGAAGGGTGACCGTAGGCGCACCCTCGCCAGCACGGGCTTTGAGGGCTTTTTGAAGGGCTCCCAATTTTGCCACCAGCAACGGACACATTTCAGGGGATGGACAGCGGGTGAAGAAGAAGCTGAGCACCACAGACCGACCCGCAAGCGTGGAGGCATCGAAATCCCGGCCATCCTGGTCCTTCATTGGGAGGCCAGCCAGGGAGAGTGTGGATCCCACCTTGATCTTGGTCACCTTCGTCTTGGCAGCAAACGGCTGGGGCTGACCTCGACGCAGGATCTCAAACTTGCTGATGTGATCTTCCTTGGGAGTGACTTCGAGGCTGAAGCGAACTTCATCCCCTGGTCGGACTTCCTTGAACCAACGGTCTTCTTTGACCGTGAAAGGCATGACCATGGCATCCATGTAACCCGGGATGGCTTCATGTTTGATGATCATTTCCCGGCTCTCGGGATGCAGTTCCCGAATGGTGCCCAGGACTTGGTATTGGCGCTTCTCCTCCGCAGCATGCAGCAGAAGGGAGAAGAAGAGAACGAGGGTGATGAAAGGGAATGGCCGCATCTCAGTTCCCCTGCCCTGTTTTCCCGGCCTGGGAGAGCCAGCCTTTCAAGGTTTTAGCCATGGAATCAACGGTCGCGGCGTGAAACTCCAAGCGACCGATCTCGCTGCCATCAGGACGCAGAGAGATCAAGGTTGGAAAATGGGAAACCTGGAATTTTTCGGCGAGAGCAGTGTTGGTGCTTTGTTGCGTGGCCGCCAGCTTCACTCGCTGAGGAAAGTCCACCATCATCAAAATGAAGGAGGTCTCGAGGATCTTTTCGATCGCCTGGTTTTCCAAAAGTTCCTTGTCCAAGGTAACACTGCGAAGGCTCCAGTCGGAGCCGGTAAACAGCATCAAAATCGGCAGGTCACGGGCAACGGCCTTGGCCGTAGCGGCCTCCAGGGTGGGCTCAAATGGCAGCCTGCATGCGGACAAAGGCGCGGCGAGCAAACTCAGGGCCAGGGTTATTTTCCACATTGGCATTTGGCACGAGATTGTGTGATGGATGGGTCTTGTCAATACGATTGACCCAGGGAATGAGCTATTTCGTGAATCTTTCCAACATTTGGTTAGTCGGCTGGCTAGCCCTGGCTTTCACTGCAGCTGCCGAGGGGCCCGCCGTGATGGTCTGCGGTGCCGATGTGGTGACGGTGGGGGATGCCTGGACGAAGATCGCCCTCATGCAAAATGAGGCTGAGTCACTGGTGGCTGAACGGAAGACGGACGCCTTTGCCGCCAAAACGACAGCCATCCTGGTGCATCTGCGCTTCATGGAAAAAAACGCCATCATGGTGGTGGGCCGCCGTCAAAAGACCCTGCAACGCAGCCTCCGTTCGGCGGAAAGCCTCAGGGATGAGATGATGCGACTGGCCCATGAGGGCGAGGTCCGGAGTCTGGAAGAAAGATGGATGGAACTGAAGGATGTGCTGAAGCTGGCCGCTGCGCAGTTCCCGGACGAGGCCCTGATGTCCACGGAGCGATTTGCCCATCTTTTACCGCCAGTAAAACCCATCCTACATATCCAGATGGAGCCGATGACGGAACTGGTGCCCGGCCAGCCCCTGCGCCTGAAGTTTCAAATGGTACACCTCAAGGACCTGCGCCCCGTGACGGAGGCAGACCTGCTTTTGACCCACGGCGCGCTGCTGCATGCGATCATTTGTGAGCAGTCGCTGACGGACTACCATCACGAACATCCTGTGCCCACCGGCAAGCCTGGAGAATGGGAGCTGACCTTTGTCCCGCGCTTCAATCAGCCCTACCGGCTGTGGATCAATGCGGTGTCGAAAGAAACCGGGCGGGAGGAATTTGCGATGAACCAGATCTCCCTTCCAGCCATCCCGGGTGCAGTTGCTGAGAAGCAAACAGCCCTCGCAGTCAAAACAGCGAGGATGAGCGCGCAGATGAGCTGGATAACCGAGTCTCCGCCTAGAGCCAAAGCCATCAACCGGGCCAACCTGAAAATCTCAGAGGTGGAGGGCCAAGTGGTAACGGATCTGGAGACTTACATGGAAGCCCAGGCACACATCGTGGGAATCCATGAAGACTTCCGCACGCTGCTGCACGTCCATCCAGAAGGGCCCCGGGATGATGAGGGGCCGGAGATCCGGTTCAGCTTTAACCCGCCCCAGACTGGATTTTACAAGCTGTTCGTCCAGATCAAAAGGCAGGGCACCATCCAGACGTTCCCGTTCGGCATACGAGTGGAGTGAAGAGGGGCTTGGGGTGGAATGCCGTGCGGCGTACCCCTGCGGGTCACTTCGCTTTGGGGCTGATTTTGACCGCTTCCACCTTTTCCACCGGCGGAGGCAGATCCACGAACGAGGGGGCCTTCACCAGGGAGATGAGGATGCTGCCGACTACATAAATGAGCCCGGCTCCCAGTCCAGCACCGATGGCGATGAGGCGACGCTGCAAGGTGTTCTCCCGCGAAATGAGAGCGTAAATACGCATGCACAGCAGCCCCCAGAGTACGCAAAGCAAAAGGAGGCCGACGGTATAGAGCATGGGGCCAATGAACCAGATCTTGGCGGGGCTGACGAGTGAAAAAGGAGTCGAGGCCACTCTGACAACATGGCGGATTTTTTTCAGAAATTTCCCGTTGAAGTGCTTGACGCTGCGCCTGGGTGCCTATCCTTCCCACCTTTCCCCCTTTGCCAATGAACGAGACCCAGATCCAGAAAGCCGATGTCCTCCTCGAAGCCCTTCCATACATGCAGGGTTTCCGAGGCTGCACCTTTCTGATCAAGGTGGGTGGCAGCGCGATGGAAGACCCGGCGGTGGTGGACACCTTCCTGAAGGACGTGGTCTTTCTGGAAGCCGTGGGCATCAACCCGGTGATCGTGCATGGCGGTGGCAAGGCCATCTCCAAGGCGATGAAGGACAGCGGCCTGGAGGCCAAGTTCATCAATGGCATGCGCGTGACCGATGAGGAGACGATCAAAATCGTGGAGCAGACGCTGGCCCGCGTGATCAACCCGGAAATCGTCAACAAGATCAATGCCTTTGGCGGCAAGGCCGTGGGAGTGCCCGGCACTGAGGTTTTCACGGGCGACAAGATGAAGGGCGATCTCGGCTGGGTGGGCGAAGTGAACGACTGCAGGCTGGGCCTCATCCAGGCGGCCGTGGCGGGTGAGTTTGTCCCCGTCGTCTCCCCCGTGGCCCGCGAGCTGGCCAGCGGCAAGACCCTCAATGTCAACGCCGACCTGGCCGCCTGTGCGTTGGCCACCCGGCTGAAAGCAACCAAACTGATTTTCCTGAGCGATGTGCGCGGTGTCATGCGCGATCCCAAGGACGACAGCACCCTGATCC
>DMMK01000318.1 GCA_003453085.1 Verrucomicrobiales bacterium | reverse complement strand
TTGTCCGGTGTGATGGCCGTGAGGGCCAGCTCCGCCGTGGGCACGGCCAGGCCGCCCGTGCCGCCTGCGTAAGTGGGGACGCCGCGATAGAACTCATAGTGGGAACGGGCCGCGCTGGGCCCCCGAGGGATGAGCAGGTTGTTGGAGTCGTTGCCACCGCCCTGGAAGATGCAGACCAGGGCCTTGAAATCATTGGGTCCACCCGCTGCGGCGGCGGAGCCCACCAACTGAAGCTGGGAGAGGGTGTTCACCATGCTG
This sequence comes from Verrucomicrobiales bacterium, assembly GCA_003453085.1. Classification (GTDB taxonomy): domain Bacteria; phylum Verrucomicrobiota; class Verrucomicrobiia; order Verrucomicrobiales; family Verrucomicrobiaceae; genus Prosthecobacter. Next base: position 6,082 of record DMMK01000318.1, on the reverse strand, counting down.
GTGATCCCCAGCGTGGCGCAGGAGCTCTGCACCAGGAAATCGCGGCGGTTGGGCTTGCTGCGGTCAAGGGTCTTGCGAAGAGAAAGATTCATAAGAGTGTGGATCTAAAGTTGCGATGACGTTCGTGAACCGATCAGTGCGAGGTGACAGCGGAAGGTGAAACCGACATGAGGTAGGCAGCGAAGCGGCAGCGGTCGCGCACCTCATTGGGGAAGTTGGTCGCATCGGTGGAGAGGCGGGTGAGGCTGTAGCTGTTGTGGATGGCTTCGATGATGGCGAGACGGGGATTGTCTGTCGCAGGGGCGACATCAGGCCACTTGGCCTTGAAGCGGCCACCGCCCCAGTAGAGGTCCAGCTTGTCGATCACCGCCTTGGATCCGGCCAAATGTCCGGCGGGTGCAGTGGTGGTGGACTCCGGCGTGACCCCACGGGCGGCATGGTAGGCGGTCGTGTAGATGCCGGTGAGCTCAGACCAGTCGAAGAGAAGGTTGTCCTTCTGCTGATTGCTGCCGGTGGCATTGCTGGCGAAGTAACCAAACTCGAAGGCGAGATTGGAATTTGGCCGAACATGCTTCTCGGTGATGATGGTCACGGTGACGGGGGCGGTCGGCGCACTGGAGAGCTTGATGGTGTAGGTGATGGAATCGCCTTCCTGCACTTCGGTGCCGTTTTGGGTGATGATGAGGCGGCCCAGCGCGTCGTTGTCATTGATGGTGACGGTGAGGGTGCCCACACCGGTCACAGCGTAACCACCCACCGCATTTGGCGTGCAGGTGAGCACAGCGGTCTGAGGTGGAGCCTCAAGGGTGGCATCATCCACGGCGGTCAACGTGAGGATCTGCGGCTGGTTCCAGTTCGCCGTGGTGAAGGTCAGCGTCGCAGGAGAGACGGTGGCCTGGCCTGCGGCCACGGTGGGGGTGACGGTCACAGTCGCGGTCGGGGCCTTCCTCAGGAAGACATAGACGGTGTCGGAATTCCCCACAGCGCCTTCATTCACAATCGTGCCAGTGCCCGAGGGGACGATGCCGACGGTGGCGGATGTTTCATTGGCATCCGAGATGATGGCATTGACGCTGGGCACGGAGTAGAACTGGTAGTTCAGATCCACCGAGTCGATCTTGTGACCGATGAAGACGGCGCGGCTGGAGTTGTTCGTCACGCTGGCAGCCAGATTGACGGTGACTGTCTGCGGGGTGCTCCAGTTGGCATCGGTGAAGGTGATTGAGGCCGGGGAGAAGCTCACGAGATTCACACCGCCGATGGCATTGTTAGACTGGGGAGTGATGGTGACATTCCCCTGCGGCTTGGAGCCGAGCACAATGGTGTAGGTGTCTGAAGGCTGGCTGTTTTCCGCAAGCCAGGTGAAGCCGCCACTTTGGGTGATGTTCACCAGTGCGCTGCCATAGACGTCATTGTCCCCGATCAGGATGGCACCCGTGCTGACGGTGTCTGTCACCCGGTAGCCGCCGGTGTTGCTGGCCACGTAGTTGACGGTGGAGTTGTGGGCGTTCTCAATGTCCGTGTCATTCACAGCGGTGACGGTGACCGTCTGCGGCTGATTCCAGTTGGAGGGGGTAAATACCAGACTAGTGGCGGAGAGACTGACCTGCGTCGGATTATAGAAGCAGGACAGGGTGACATCGGCCGAAGGGGCGCGGCGGAGAACAACGGTGTAGGAGTCCGTGCCGCCACCTTCAACCACGCGGGTATTGCCGCCGGACTGGACGATGGAGATGAGCGCGCGAGCCAGATCATCGCTGTCGAGGATACGGACGGGCACCGTGGTGGTGAGGCTGGCATAACCAGCCGTGCTGCTGGCCAGGGTGGTGGCATTCAGCGTGTCGGCATGCACGCCCTCACTTCCCGTGTCTGCGGTCGAGATGATCGTTACGGTCTGGGGCGTGGTGTAGTTGGCAGGCGTAAAGGTCAGGGCGGTGGTGTCCACCAAAGCGCCATTGACGCGGTAGCGGAACTGCGTGCTCGCGCGGCCCAGGTTGACGGTAACATCTGCGGCAGGCACCGGACCTGTGAGGGCGATGTCCACCGTATCCGTGCCGGCGTCTTCCATGACGAGGGTGGAATTGGCCGTCTGGGTAATGACGATCCTGCCAGTGGTGTCGTTGTCATTGACCGTCACAGCCACATCGGCGGCGACCATGCCATTATAGCGGGCATCCGTGCCGGCCGCGATGGTGGTGGAATTGACAATGATGAGGTCCAGGGCCGCCTCGGCAGCCGTGCTGTCCGCAGCCGTGACGGTGATGGTAGCGGTGCGGTTCCAAGCGGTGCCGCCGGAGGTGGCACTGGTGAAGTCCACCGATGTGGGGCTAAAGGTCACCTGGGCAGTGCCGTTCGCTGCATTCAGCAGCCAGGCAGCCGGAGTCACACGGACGGTAGCGCCGCTGAGGGGAGCTGCACCGAGGGTGATGTTGTAGGTGAAGGTGGCACCGCCTTCCGTGACACTGCCCGAGGTGGGCGTGACGTTCACGGATGGCTGGGCGGCTTCATTGTCACCGACGGCCACCGTGACCGTGGAGAAATCCTGGACCACATAGCCGCCCGCGGCGCTGGCCGTGTAGGTGAGCACGGTGGAATGGGCATTTTCCAGAGTCGCGTCTTCAACAGGGGTGATGGTCACCGTCTGCGGAACAAACCAGTTGTTAGGCGTGAAGGTGAGGACACCGGTGGAGAGAGTCACCTGATTGGCCACGGAGAAGGTAGGGGTCAGCGTGACATTCGCGGAAGGAGCCCGGCGCAGGGCCACCTCGATGGTATCCGTCATGCCGCCTTCGTGCACGCGGGTGGCACCGTTGGTCTGGATGATCTGGACCACCCCCGCGCCGCTGTTGATGTCGTCATTGTCGAGGACGGTGGCCACGACCGTGGAGGACAGGCTGAGGAAGCCGGCTGGCTGGCTGGCATTCGTGCTTGCGGTGATGACATCGGTCACATTCGCCTCAGCAGTGGCATCATTGTTGGCCGTGACCGTGACGGTCTGCGCCGTGTTCCAGTTGGCCGGTGTGAAGGTGAGCGTGGCCGGGGAGAGCGCGGTCTGGCCTGCGGAAGCGAGGGTCACTACCACATTTGCAGCCGGGGCTGCTGGGCCGCTGAGGCTGACATTCAAAGTATCTGTGCCACTGCCTTCCGTTACCAGGGTGGAGCCGGAAGTCTCCGCAATGACGATGCGTGAGCCGTTGTCATTGTCGGTCACCGCCACGCTGACGTCTGAGACGACAAAGGTGTTGTAGCGGGAATCCGTGCTGGTGACGGCAAAAGCGAGACCTGCCGTGTGGGCACCTTCAGTCACGGCATCGTCCGTGGCTGTGACGGTGACCGTCTGGGCGGTGTCCCAGTTGGCCGAATTGAAGGTCAGCGTGGAATTCGACAGGCTGAGCTGCCCGGCTGGCGTGGCTGTCATGGCGATGACCACGTCATTGTTAGGCGCGCCAGTGAGCTTCACCGTGAAGGTGTCGGTGGCACCGCTTTCCGTCACCGCCGTGGTCCCGGAGCTCTGGACGAGCTGGATACCGGCGGAGGAATTGATGTCATTGTCACCCACCGTTGCATCCAGCGTGGTGACGTTGCTGTAACCGCCGCCGCTGGCCACATAACGGATGGTGCTGGTGTGGGTGGATTCCACGCTCAGGTCGTCCGTACCGGTAATGGTGACCGTCTGCGGCACCCACCAGTTGGTGGGAGTGAAGGTGAGGTTGGCAATGCCGGCCACATCTCCGTTGTTGCCGCTCCAGGTCAGGACGACGTTGCCCGTAGGGGCTTTGTCTAGCACGACAAAGTAAGTGTCGGTCAGCCCGCCTTCCACTACCTTGGTATTGCCCCAGGTCTGGGTGATGGAGATGCCATTGTTGACGGCACTGTCGTTGTCATTCACTCGCACATCCAGCGGGGCGCAGGGCAGCGCATTGTAGGTGGCATCCGTGCTGGCGGTGGAGTGGGTAATCTGGGTGAACTGGATGCCTTCAAAGGTAGCATCATCCACTGCACTGATGGTGACCGTTTTGGCCCCTGTGTAAGTGCTGTTGGTAAAGGTCAGCGTGGCGACGCCTGGCGAAGGCTTCAACAGGGTGGCATCCGTGGAGGTGATGTCCAACACACTGGAATTGTAGTTGAAGGTCACAGTCACATTCGCCGTCGGGGCGGTGCCGCTGGCAAAGGCGACGGTGTAGGTGTCGGTGGTGCTGCCTTCCGTAACCACGGCGACACCGGTGGTGGTGGCCTTGGTGGGGATGAACCGGCGACCGGCGTCATTGTCCGTGACTGCGCAGTTGAAGTCGGAAACCTGGAGGCCGCTGTAGCCCGCATCGCCGCTGGTGACGGTGTGGCGGATGGCGGCCACACGTGTGTTCAGCGGTGCAGAGCCTGCGAGGAAGCTGTTCACCACGCTGTCATTGTTTGCAGTCAGCGTGATCACCTGTGGTGTGTTCCAGTTGGTGGTGTTGAAGGTCACCGAGGCAGGAGAGAACGTGACGTCCGGGCTCGCGGCAGGAGCTGCGGCGACCTGGATGGCGCTGACGGCATTGGGAGTCACCGTCACCGTCTGGCCAGCGGCCGGAGGTGCGGAAAGCAAGACGGTGTAGGTGTCTGTCGCGCCGCCTTCCACCACCGTGCTGCTGCCACCGCTCTGGCTGATAGCGACCAGTTTGGCCGTGGTGGTGTCATTGTCCGAAACGGTGAAGTTGATCGGCGGCGTGTAGTTGCCAGCAAAGTTGAGATCCGCGCTGGTCATCGTGTGCAGCAGCGAGGTGGGGCGGGTGCCGTCAGCACCTTGGTTTTCCAAACCGCGCACAGTCACCGTCTGCGGGATGTCCCAGTTGGTGGAGTCAAAGGTCAGGGTGGTGACGCTGGTCTGCACCTGGGCGGCCGTGTTGGCCGAATTGGTGACAAAGTCGTCCAGACCGAAGCCAGGGAATGCGCCGGTGAGGCCCATCCAGGTGAGCGCATAATGGCGGTTCACCCGGTTCACCAGGGTGCTTTCGGTATTGATCTGGAGTTCAGGGCCAAAGAGGCCGGCATTGGCCATGGGACCGGGCTGCACGTAGTCTGGCAGGAACCAGTTGAACACACTCGGGGCTTTTTGCGGGGACTGGCCGATGGCACCGGTCTGGTCATTGAGACGAATGCGTGTGGCGCCTGGGATGAAGGCCGAGGCTTCAGAGGCCGGATAGGAAGTCACCATCGGGCTGTCGGCACCAGTGAAGGGCAGCTTCATGTTCACCAGGTTCGAGAGAGGCGCATTGCTGTAGGCCTTCAGCGCACGGAACAGGGAGGCGTATTGGATGAGCGGCTCCTTGAGCTTGCCTGCACCCACGAGGCTGTCGGCCACGGCCAGGGAGCGGGCTTCATAGTCTAGGAGAATGGCTTTCAGCACCTCGCCCAGATTGCCATTGGAGGTGCGGTAGGCTTCGCTCACACGGTAGAGGTAACCAGGGCTGGGGTTCGAAGTGGTGAGGCGCTGGATCAGCAGCCTGGAAATGAAGACCGGGGTATTCGGGTGGCCGCTGTAGGAACCCGAGGCAGGGTCACCTGCCAGAGCATTGTGGGCGATGCGAAGATCTTCATCAGCCAGCGGATGGGTCTGCACATCCGCAAGGCCGACGGTGTTCACCAGCGGGATCTGGGTTTCCCCTGCTTTGCCCGCGAAGAGGACTTTGGAAACGGTGCCGGAGACTTCGCCCAGGGAGTTCACATACGGATTGAAGTCATGGTAGTTGATGCCGTTGACACGGCCCAGGGCCTTCATCGGATAGATCCACGAAGCCTGGTACCAGGTCTCCCCGCCACCGATGCCGAAGTCGGTGAAATGAACGCCCTGGAATTCGATCTGCGGACTGGCGCTGACACTGGATGGCACCAGCACATTCCCCTGGGAGCTGTTGCGGCGCACCGTGATGGCCGCATGACGGGCCCCATAGGTGAGGCCGGTCATCACGCGGGCGAGCTCGGTGATGTCCGTCTGGTCATAGGTGGGGATGGGCAGGCCGTTTTCTCCCAGCACCAAGCTGCCATCTGGATGACGCAGCACGAGGCCGACGGTGAAGAGCTGCATGATCTCACGCGCATAGTT
>DMMK01000473.1 GCA_003453085.1 Verrucomicrobiales bacterium | reverse complement strand
CTCGGACGATCTTCTGAAGCGTCTCCATGCCTGCCTGGACCTGGGGATTACCACGCTGGACACCGCTGAAATCTATGGCCTCTATCGCGTTGAGGAATTCATCGGTGAGACTTTGAAAAAGGAGCCAGGTCTGCGCGAGAAATTTGAGATCGTGACCAAGTCAGGCATCTACGTGCCTTGTGATTTTCACCCTGACCGCAAGGTGGCCCATTACAACACCACGGCGGCCCGGATCGTGAAGAGCGCTGAGAAATCGCTGCGCCTGCTGGGGACGGACTACATTGATCTGCTGCTGGTGCATCGGCCTGACTGGCTCACTTCAGCTGATGAAACGGCCGAAGGCCTGAACCGCCTGCTCAAGGAAGGCAAAATCCGCAGTGCCGGCGTATCCAACTACAACGTGCATCAGTTTGAGCTGCTGAATTCGCGGATGGACCAGCCGCTGGTCACCAACCAGATTGAATTCAGCCTGCTGCACATGGACCCGATCTATGACGGCACGGCAGACCAGTGTCAGAAGCTGGGCATCAAGCCGATGGCATGGTCTCCGCTGGCCAAAGGAGCGCTCATGAATCCTCAAGACCCGGCGGGTGCTCGTTTGCTAAAAAAGGCGGTGGAACTGTCTGCCAAGTACGGGAATGCCACCTTGGACCAGCTTGCCTATGCCTGGATTTTGGCCCATCCGTCCCAGCCCTTGCCCATCATTGGCACAAACAAGCTGGAGCGGCTCATCGCCACAGCCCAAGCCGCCGACATCCGGCTGGAGCGGGAAGACTGGTATGGCCTCTGGGAAGCGGCCCAGGGCCATGGCGTTCCTTGAAATGACGGGCTTTGGCGCAATGTGAACCATGAAAGCACTGCCTGCTGCGACAGCGGATCTGCTGGCGTTTTTAGCGACCCAGAAGGCGGAGATCTTTGATCTTTCCGGGCGCATTGATTCACGGCGCTATTTAGGGCGGCGGTTCCCTGAGCCGCTGCCTTTGATCATGAGCCTGCAGCAGTATCCGGGCTACCGCCGCATGGTAGGGGAAAACTGGATGCACTGGCATGACTACTATGAGTTCTTTGTGGCCTTGAGCGGCCGAGGGGACTTTCGCAGTGGCAATGATCGCTTCCTTTTTGACCCGGGTGATGTGGTCATCGTGGATCCGTTGAAGATCCACGGGGTCATGCGCATGGATGCAGCCCATACGGCCTTCGTCATCCTGTTTCCGGCCCATCTGGTGGCGCAGGCCGGGGCCGTGGTGGACCTGGGATTTCTGCTGCCCTGGGACCGTCGCCGTGCAGGGGTGCTGCCACTCCTGAAGGCGGACAATCCTCTGGCCCCTGCCGTGCATGAGGCCCTGTTGCGCCTCGCTCAATCTTGGTTCCAGGCGGAGGTCGGGGAGGAACGATGGGTGGCTTTGAAATTTCATTTCATGGCCGTTTTGTTCCAGATGCGGCAGGCCTTTGCCGCAGCCTCCAGCCAAAGTATTCCCACCACGGACCGGGCGGTGCGGGAGGAGCGGCTGCGCCGATCTCTGGACTACGTTTCACTGCATGCGCATGAGTCCCTTTCCCAGCCTGAAGCGGCGCGCGCAGCGGGCATGAGCACCAGCCGGTTCCGGGCCTTTTTCAAAGAGACCACCGGCTGGGGTTTTGCCCAGTATGTGCGGGAACTGCGGGTGGAGCGTGCGGCCAAGCTGCTGCGCGAGACAGATGACTCGGTGGCCACCATTGCGCACATGACCGGCTTTGCGGACCAGAGCCATCTGCTGCGCTGTTTTAAGGGTAAGCATGGGGATGCGCCGCTGGCCTATCGTCAGCGTCACCGATCCTAGGGGGCGAGCGAAATATTCTAATCTCCAAGCGATTCGTTCAAGCGGTGGGAAGCGTGGTTTCCTATTCTCATGGGAACCAACCCAACCCGTGCCAATGACCATGAACTGGATACGACCTCTCGTAATGGCAGCCTGTCTGCCCTGTGTGCCTGCTTTCAGCCAGCAGGTGATCCCGGAATCTCCAGCCATTTGGCGCGAGGTGACGGGTGTGATCAAAAACTACTCCGGTACGACTTACCTGAACAGCAGCTTCACCCGCCCGCACATGCCAGGTCTGCGCGTCACGCAGGATGGCCGAGTGGGCGTCATTGTGGAAGGCGGCGGGACAGAAGGTGGCACACCACGGTTTGCGCTGATGATGCCCGAAAAGATGTCTCAGCCATTTCTGCTGAATCCCGCAGGCTCTCATACGATGAGCAGCACGACCTTCAAATGGATGGACGGCTTTGCCAGTGCCTCCGCCAGCCGCTTTCAATACACCGATGGGGTCAAAGGCGTGTCCCATGCCTGCATGTGGGATGATGCGCCGCCGACGGTGAATGGCAGCGGCCAGGACGTGTATGACATCAAGCTCTTCGTCACCAGCAACACGACAGACCCCGTGACGGCAGACAAACGCACGCAGTTCTTTGTCACGCCCATCCGCGTGATCGTGAGCAATCCCAAGACGACCAGTGCGGCGATTACTTCCATCACCAAGACAGGCACCACGCTGGCCGGGCCTGTTTACAGCTTTTCGGCCCAGGCGTTTGAGCCGATGGTCGTAGGGGATGGCCGTCTCCTGGTGGTCCGTGTGGGCGCAGGTTCCATGCCCTGGACAGATCCGGTGACGGGCGTGGCCAAGGCCGCCCAGGGCTGTGACATTGTGTACTCTTATTACCCCACCGGAGCGACGGCAGATCCTGCGCAGTGGACGAATCTGATCCCCATCACGCATGCGCCGTATGACACACGGATTAACAACAAGTTTGGTTTCGCCCGGGCGCCTTTCCGCGATACGGAAGGTAACTTGATCCCCGATGGTGAGGACATCGGGGGTTCCTATCCCTGGATGGATCGCCACGCGAAGAACCTCATCATTGAGGCCGGCTTTGACCGCCTGCACTACCTTTCAGGCGGCACCTGGAACAACAGCCGCTATCCACAAACTGGCGTGCCGGAAGAGACTCCGATCTATGATGCTGAAGATGGTGGTAAACATCAGTGCCTTTCCATCATCGGCCTGTGGACGCACGGCAAGCTGGTGCAGTTCGACAACCTGAACAATGACATGGACTACGCTGTGGGTGCAGGGGATACCACCATGGGGCCTCAGTCGCGCATGGTCACCCTGTTCCAGCCTGCCACGGGTCCCCTGGGCACGGAAAACGGCAAGATCCGTCTCGGCTTTGGCCGTGCCACCAAGCAGATGCCAGTGGGCGAAAATGACAATGGCAACATCATCGATTCCCTGGAAAACCTTTTCAATTACCGCACCAAGTTCATGCCCATCAGCCTGCGCGATGTGGCCTGGCCCATCACCAATGGCAAGCAGACGGATGAACTGGCCTTTGATGATTACCTGGATCCGGATGCCTTCATCATCGCCAACATGAGCGGCCTGCTCACCTTCGTGAATTCGGGCACCGGGCAGAACTATTACACCCATCACAGCGGGTGGAACACCAGCACGAACACCTTTTCGAATCCGGTGAAACTGCAGAATGCGGCCACCCCTCTGGCGACGAACTGGGTGGTGCCCAAGCACGGTCTGGTGATCGGCAACGGCCGCCTGGAGCCAGCCGCCACAGGCGGTGTGCATGGCAAAGGTTTCTGGATGAATGGCAGCATCGGCCTGGAATTCAATGTGCTGACCCAGCCCCAGAGCGTGAGCTCAAAGAACTGGTACATTGGCATGTTTGTGGACTGCCGCACGGCGGATGATGCGGTGGAACGCCGCCTGGTGACCTTTCCAGATGGCACCTCCATCCGTCTCAGCGGTCGTCGCCAGCTTTTCTATGCCAATGCCGCAGGCACCGTGATCAGCAAGATCACCCTGCCGCCGGTGAGCACCATCACCCCGGCCAGTGCCATGGATGATCTCCTGCCAGACACAGGCTGGGCTCACCTCGCCTTTCAGGTGCGTAAAAACGGCACCGAGGTGGACTTTCATCTCAATGGCATTCTCTACCATCGCTGGCAGGACATTTATACCTCCCTCTTCCAGCCGACGGTGGGCAAGCTGACGCTGGGCAAACCTGCGGGCAGTTCCGTCACGGGGTTCACCGGCTGGATGGATGACTTCAAGATGATCGCCCATGCGGTGGATTATGAAACGGCCTGCAACCACGCCGGTGGCACATTGATCGGCCTACCCACGGCCTACACGGGGGAGTTCAAAACGAAGTTTGCCGACCGCTTCCCCACCTGGGCTCACGATGAGATCACGCTCGCGTTGAAACACAATGGCGAGGTCACGCATCCCCGTTATGCGAACTTCTACAACTACCGCGCGGACAATGGTGTGCATCGTGGCAATATTCCCAGCGGCACGGTTTCCCTCCGCCAAAGCATCCACTTTCCCGAAGGTCCGCTGTTTTACAATGCACCCCGTCCGCACTCGGTGCAGAACAAATTCTGTCTCACCTGCCATCACAGTGCCGGACAGCCTGGCCTGGACCTGGACGCCATCACTTGGGACAACACTTTCAATGCAGCAGATGACAATCGTCGCCAGCCCATGCAGCCGCCGAAACGCATCCATGGCCAGATCCCAGCCGGCCTCATTGACAGCACCAACCAGCCCGCCACAGCCACCGCATTGGCCGCAGGGGGCAAGCTGATTGACGAGTGGATGCTGCCTGCCAAAACGGCCGCACCCGTGGTGCAAACCTTCACCGTGGTGGATGCGAACACGGGCAATGATCTCATGCAACTGACCGCCGGAGCCACAGTGGACCCTGCACGTCTCGGCAGCAACAATCTGACGATCCGCGCCAACCTCAACAGCGCTCAGGGCGCTGTGGTGATGCAGTATGACACTGCGGCCACCAACTCCCGCCCCGTGCCGCCTTATGCGGTGTTTGGCACCGTTGGGAATCCACTTCAGGGCGCGGTTCTCACTGCGGGCAGCCATACGGTGAAGGCCACGCCTGCTGGCGGCACGATGTCTTCCATCACCTTCACGGTCGCAGGTGGTGCCACCCGTGTGGTGGCTGACTATCGTGATGACTTCAAGCCGGTGGCCCCGATGCCCGGGTGGAGCTACTGCTGGAATGCCGCCTCGGCGATCAGTGACCCCTCTGGCTACATCTCTCTGAACTGGAGCCCGACGGCGAACCGCTACATGTCCAATGGCTTGGCTTTCCCAGACACTACCAGCTTCTGCTCTTACGGCTCCCTCACCTCGACTGGCGGTCATCCTGGAAAAGGATCTGCCCAGGGTGCGACGGTGGACCGTTTTGCCATCGTTGGTTATACCGTCAAGTATGCAGGCTACTACGGCATCAACAGCAGCTACGTCACCCAAGGCAGTGCCCTGGGCAATGGCGGCCAGGTGGTCGTTTACAAGGACATCGACAACGGAGCGACCTTTACCAACACCTTCAGCGGCACCTATGCCCCGGCCACCACATTGAACTTCAATGGCAACGTCGGTTACCTGGAGCCAGGCGATACCATCTATGTCGGTGTCGGTCCGAATACAACGGATGGCAACGATGGGTTCAGCGTCGATTTCAGCATCGTCTATAAGGAAACCGGAAATCCTTTGTGATGCTAAAGCAGAGGGAGGGAAGCCGGTTCACGGTCCGTGCTTCCCTCCCTTTGTCATGTTCAGGTGGCAGGCTGTAATTTCAGTGGGCAGGCTGCCGGATCCAGGCTTCATTAAAGCGCGCGATCGTCAGGCGGCTGTCTCGTTCGTAAAAGCAAAGGACGGTGCTATCTGGTAGCACGGCGAGGTCTGAATAGGCGCTCTTGCCAGATTCGAGCGTCTTGTTCACTTCCCAGGTCTGCCCATCATTCGCACTGAGCTTGATGGAAAGGTTCTCGCGCAGGCCGCGCCCGCCCGGGATGGGTTGGCCTGTAGCATCCAGCTTTTGTGTATGGGGATTGGCAAAGACCAGGGTGCCTGGTTTTTGCGGCAGGGCGGTCAGGCTGCCCATGCAGATGGGTTCCCACAGGGCACTGTCAAAACGCGGTGTGCTCCAGCCCGTGGCTCCGTCCGCGCTGGTGGTGATGAGTCGGCGGCTGGCCTGGGAGACGCTGCGGGAGTTGAGCATTACCCGCCCGTCCGCGAGCAGCGCCAGGGTGGTTTCATTCGGGTTGGCAAATTCGCCTTCATTCGGCACGGCGATATCGCCTGCCTTCCAGGTTTGGCCGTGATCATCACTGTAAAGAGTTCCGGTCATGGAGGGGGCATGGTCGCCTGGTTTCGGGCCGTAGGCGAGCCACACGGGGACCACGAGCCGCCCGTTTTTCATTTGGATGCCGTGGCCCGGACCTGTCGCCAGGACGTTCCAAGGGCAGCGTGGTTTGAAACCTTCAAAAGCAGCGGTAATTTCTTTGGGCGAACTGAACGTTAGGCCGTCATCGCTGCTGCTCATGTAAAAGCAGCGCGCATAGTTCAGGCAATAAAGGAAGTGGATCGTGCCGTTCGTGTCCACAATGGCCACGGGGTTGTTCACGGTCTGTTCTTTTTCGCCGCCCTCTTTCTTGCGTGGATTGCCCTCGGCACGTTCTGCCAGGTGAGCAATGTGGCGGGCCTTGTCCCAGGTCTTGCCGCCATCCATGCTGCGGCGCAGATGCACCTCAATCTCGCCCCAGTCCTTGCTGTCGTGGATGCGGGCCTCCGCATAGGCCAGCACCGTGCCTTTGCCGGTGACGACGATGCCGGGGAAGTGGGAGAGGGGG
>DMMK01000450.1 GCA_003453085.1 Verrucomicrobiales bacterium | reverse complement strand
CTCCCCCGCCCGCCGTCAAAATCTGCGGCATCACCCAGGAACAGCAGGCCCGCGACATCATCAGCCTGGGAGCCGATGCCCTGGGGATCAATTTTTGGCCCCAGTCCAAGCGCTACCTCCCGGTGGGTGAGGCCGCCCTCTGGCTGCCCTCCATCCATGCAGACACCTGCCTCATCGCGGTGATGGTGAATCCTGAGCGACAACTGCTGGACCAGCTGACTAAAGAGGCGCTGGTGCACATCCTGCAACTGCACGGGGACGAGTCCCCCGCTGAGGTGGCGCGCCTGCTGGAGACGGGGGCGCACGTCATCAAGGCCCTACAGGTGAAGAACCGGGAATCCCTGGCCCAGATCGGCGAGTATCCCTGCGAAACCATTTTGCTGGATGCCTACAATCCGGGCCTTTATGGCGGCGCGGGGGAAACCTTTCCCTGGGAGCTGGCGGTGATCGCCCAGGACGAGTTCCCGGAGAAGAAAATCATCCTTTCCGGCGGCCTGACCCCCGCCAACGTGCGTGAGGCAGTGCAGCAAACCCGGCCCGCCGGGGTGGATGTGGCCAGCGGCGTGGAGTCCGCCCCCGGCATCAAGGACCTGGCACTGGTGGCCGAGTTCATCGAGCAGGCGCGGCTGGGCTGAGATTGTCGGCATTCGTAGTCACGAGCCAGGGGACGCGGCCTGGGAGTTGTCCTCCTTGACTGGCGCTGTCTTGGCGGTTTCCTGGAGGTCGAAATCCTGAAGAATTCCCTTCAAGATGGCAATCTGTGAAGGATCGTCTGTCCAGAAATCAAAAATGTCGCCTTCCCAATTGTACAGCGTCGAACGATTTGTCGGACAATACAGGTAAGAGGACCAGGCAAACGAAGCCGTCAACGCTATCAGCGAAATGGCTGTTTCAGCTTCAGCAGAATCTAAAAGGTGTCCTGGAGCCTCAATCAGCAGACGCCCCTCGGAATGCAGAGAGCGAATACCCATGATGGGAATCATTTCACTTGGTGTATATAGCCCCCAGTCCGTGATATGGAGGAGCGTATCCGTGCTACAAAAGACCGAATCAAAGCACCGCCTGATGAAACCGTCGATGGCTTGATGTGTCTTGGGCGCATCAAATTGCAGATAAAAGGCTGCGTGAGATTTGGCATATGGATCCCCGACGATACCGTGCTGATCCAACCATTGGGAGATTTCATTCTCGGTTAGGCATTTCATAACAATTTTCTCTGCAAGGCATCTGGTTTGGCCCTGCCTGCTTTCGGCCATAACCTGGATTTCAACACCACTGCAAGCCGTTCGTCATGGCGTGCTCTAATTTCACATTTTGCATTCCCGGCCCAAGACTGGGGCGGGCTGGTGCGTTCCATCCCACCATGCGCCTGCTTTCGCTCTCCCTAGTCTGCCTGACGGGTCTCGTCTTTGCCGCTGAACCGGCCCCGAAGCCGGCCCCGCCCACACCTGTCCCGGGCAAACCGGAACCCAAACCCGATCCGAAGCCAGACCCCAAACCGGAGCCGGAGAAGAAGCCTGAGCCTGAAAAGAAACCGGAGGAGCCTGCGAAGCCCACCCCGCCCCCTACGGCTGCGGTGCCGGCGAAGAAAAAGACCCTGGCTGAAGTCACCAAGGGGCACCAGCATGTAACTGGCCTGTTTGAGTTCTACCTGGACCGGGAAAAGGGCACCCTGCACCTGTATGTGAAAAAGGACCAGATCGGGCCTGAGTTCATCTACTTCAACCAGACGATGGATGGGGTGGTCCAGGCCGGGCACAATCGCGGCCAGTATGGCAGCGAGCGCATCTTCCGCATTGGCCGCACCTTTGACCGCATCGAGTTCATCGCCGAAAACACCGCGTTTTATTTTGACCCGCAGAGCCCCCTGGCCCGTGCGGCCAAAGCCAACACCTCCCACGCCATTCTTTCTAGCGAGCCAGTGGTGGCAGAGGATGCGAACGGTTATCTCATCTCCGCCACGAACCTGTTTCTGCGCGAGAGCCTGCTGATGGTGAAGTATCCCTCCAGCGGCGATGCCAGCAAGGCGGTGCTGGGCAAGCTTTCCGAAACGAAAACGAAGCTGAACCGCATCAATGGTTATCAGGATAATACGGCCATCCAGGTGGAGTACGTCCATGAAAACACCCCCCCATCCTGGGCCAACGACAGCAAGGTGACGGCGGATGAAATCACGGATCCGCGCTATGTGAGCATCCGGGTGCAGCACCATCTCATCCGCATGCCGGTGAATGATTTCAAACCGCGCTTTGATGATGCACGCATCGGCTATTTCAGCACCCAGGTGACGGACATGACCAGCACGGAGGCGACGCCTTTCCGCGATGTCATCCACCGCTGGAACCTGGTGAAACAAAAGCCCGGCACCGCGCTGAGCGAGCCTGTGCAGCCCATCGTCTTCTGGATCGAAAACACCACGCCTGTGGAATTGCGCGACCTCATCCGCGAGGCCACGCTGCGCTGGAACAATGCTTTTGAAACGGCAGGTTTCAAGGACGCCATCGTGGTGAAGCAGCAGCCCGACAACGCCACCTGGGATGCGGGCGACATCAACTACAACGTGCTGCGCTGGACCTCTTCCCCCAATCCTCCCTTTGGCGGCTACGGCCCCAGCTTTGCCAATCCGCGCACGGGTGAGATCCTCGGTGCGGACATCATGCTGGAGTACAGCTTCATCACCAAGCGCCTGCTGACCAAGAGGCTCTTTGCCGATCTGGGCACGGAGGCCGAAGCAGCAGGACAGACGAAAGCTTTCAACCCGCACGCCTGCGAGGCCTGCGGCTCCGCACGCAACGGCCTGCAGTTTGGCCAGACCATGCTGCGCCTGCAAAAAAGCGACCGCGTGGAGATGGACCGCCTCATCAAAGAATCGCTCTACTACCTCTGCCTGCATGAGGTCGGACACACGCTGGGCCTGAACCACAATTTCCGTGGCAGCCAGCTTCACAGCCTAAAGGACATCCACAATGCGGAGCTCACGGAAAAGACCGCCCTCACGGGCTCCGTCATGGACTACCCGCCGATCAACATCGCCCCCAAAGGCGTGAAGCAAGGCCAGTACTTCACCACCAAGCCCGGCCCCTATGACCATTGGGTGATCAATTACGGCTACAGCGAGTCGTTGGAAGATCCCGTCGAAGAAGCGAAGCGCCTCGAAGCCATCGCCGCTCTCTCTCACAAGCCGGAGCTGGCCTTTGCCAACGACGCCGACGACATGCGCTCTCCCGGCAAGGCCATCGACCCACGCGCCATGCTCTTTGACATGAGCAGCGACGCCATCAGCTACGGCGAGCAGCGCTGCGAAATCGTCCGTGTTGAACTCGCCAACATCCTCAAAGATGTCTCCGATCCCGGCAAGAGCTGGCAGGCAGGCGCGCAGGCCTTTGCCTCCCTGACGACAGAAGCCAGCGGCCCGCCCCG
>DMMK01000057.1 GCA_003453085.1 Verrucomicrobiales bacterium | reverse complement strand
CCTCACCGACAGCCACCTCAAGCTGGCCAAAGAACCACCGCCGGACGTCTTTGAAAAACTGCACAGCACCGCCCCCATGCAGGCGCGCATTTTGGAGAAACTGCGCAGCAACGGCGGCGAGGCCACCCTCAGCGAACTGCGGCGCGAGCTGCAACGTGCCACCGCCATCATCAAGCCCCTGCTAAAGGCCGGCTGGATCACACGCAGTGAGGTACGGGTGGAGCGCGATCCTTTTCAAACCGAGGAGTTTTTGCCCAGCCAGCCGCTTACCTTTACCGAAGAGCAAAAGGTGGCCTACGAGGCCGTCATCGTCGCCATGAATGGCAAGGTCAAGGAGGACCCGGCAGCAGCAGAGACACCGGCCCAGGACGCCCGCGCTGCCGTGCGCACCCACCCCACGCTGCTGCTGCATGGGGTCACCGGCAGCGGCAAAACCGAGGTCTATCTCCAGGCCATCTCTGAAGTGCTGAAGCGAGGCCAAACTGCCCTGGTGCTGGTGCCAGAAATCAGCCTCACCCCGCAAACCATCGAGCGCTTCAAGGCCCGCTTTTCAGAACAGAAGGATGCCATCGCCGTCCTGCACAGCCACCTCAGCGATGGCGAGCGGCATGATGAGTGGTTTAAGATCCACGAAGGCAGGGCCAAGATCGTCATTGGTGCCCGCAGCGCCATCTTCGCCCCACTGGAAGACCTCGGCCTCATCATTGTGGACGAGGAGCATGAGCCCTCCTACAAGCAGGAAGATGCCCCTCGCTACCATGCGCGAGATGTCGCCGTCGTTCGCGGCCGGATCGAACGCTGCCCCGTCCTTTTAGGCTCCGCCACCCCCAGTCTGGAGTCGTTCCAAAATGCCAGCACCGGCAAGTACGAACTGCTGCACATGACCAAGCGCACGGATGGCAAATCCATGCCGCTCATCCGCATCGTGGACATGCGTTTGGAACGACGCAAAGGCACCGAAGTCTCCTTCACCAACACAGGCATCCTTTCCCAAAAGCTGCGCAACGCCATCACCGACCGCCTCACGAAGAAGGAGCAGACGATCCTCTTCCTGAACCGCCGTGGCTTCAATACCAGCCTAGGCTGCGTCTCCTGTGGCGAGACCGTGCAATGCCAGGAATGCGCGATCCCCATGACCCTGCATAAAAAGGATAACCGCCTCGTATGCCACATCTGCGGCGCACGGCGCGTGCCTCCCACCAAGTGCCCGAGTTGCAAGGAGCCCGGCCTGAAGTATTCCGGCTTCGGCACGGAGCGTGTGGAGCAGGCCGTGCGGGAGGTCTTCCCCCAGGCCCGCATGGCCCGAGTGGACACCGATACCATGCAGCGGAAAAACCAACTGCGTGACACGCTGAAGGACTTCCGCGCTCAAAAGCTGGACATCCTCATTGGCACCCAGATGATCGCCAAAGGCCTGGATTTCCCAAACGTCACTCTCGTCGGTGTGCTGAATGCAGACACCGCGCTGAACCTGCCGGACTTCCGCGCGGCCGAGCGCACCTTCCAGCTCCTCGTCCAGGTGGCTGGGCGTGCTGGCCGTGGTGAAGTTAAGGGGGAGGTCTTTGTCCAGACACACGCCCCCCACAGCCCGGCCATCCAGTTCAGCCGCCACAACGATTACGACGGTTATGCCCTGCAGGAGCTGGAGCACCGCCTGGCCTTCAAGTATCCGCCGTTTGCCCATGTGGTGCTCATCAGCGCCCGAGGCAAACATGAGGCCCAGGCCGAGTTCACCCTGCAAACGCTGCACAAGCGGCTGGAACAGGGCCTGCCCGAAGGCACCATCATGGGAGAGCCCACCCCTGCCGCGCTAGCCAAAGCCCATGGCCAGCACCGCTTTCAACTGCTGCTGCGCAGCGAGAAGATCCGGGTCCTCTGCGCCCACATCAAACGGGTCGTCGATGGGCTCAGCGTGCCTGCAGATATCTACGTGAGCTGGGATGTGGACCCCATGAACGTCGGTTAATCCCCTCAAGGCCGGGGACGCCCTAACCAGTGATGCAGAAACTCATACGTTCCCACGCCATGGATCGTGTGAGGCCCGTCAAAGTGCTCAATCACGGTGCGATCGCCGATGTCTAACTGATTATAGAGCTGTCGGATCTTCGCATACTCGTAGTTCACCCACTCATCCACACCTACCCCGTCCCGATGCCCACGCTCCACCATGAACGGACGTGGGGCGATGAGGCCGCCCATCTCGGCATAGTTAAACGTGCGACCCAGATTCCATTCCCAGATCTCATATTCACCGGTGAAGACATAGCTGAGCGGAAGATCCGTCGTGGCGCACTTCCGCACCCATTCATTAAAATCCCCCGAGCAGATGCTCAGGCAATAATCCGTCAGCACAGCAGGCGTGCGCATGGCGCTTTTCCCGCCGTAGCTGAGACCGTAGAAGGCAATCTTCCCAGGCTCCACAAAAGGCTGCGCCTTCAGCCATTCGAGGATCCGCTGGTGCTGCCCATTGATGACTGAGTAAAGTGATTTGCCAAGGGGGTTCAGCTTGCGTTGCAGGGTACGGAAGGCATCGCGCCCGCGATACGGGTTGTGCGGGGCAAAAACAATGTACCCCTGTTCGGCCAACCTCAGCGCAAAGGCCTTGTAGGCTTTCCAGGAACCCGCCGTCTCATCGGTATCAAAACAATGCTCGGGCAGGCCTTCCAGACCATGCTGGCAGACGATAACCGGGCGTTTCTCACCCGGCTTCATCCCCTTCGGCAGGGCCAGCCAGCCCCAAGCAAACACATCCTGCCACACATCCAGCGTCACCTCATGGATCACCACCTGCCCCACCTCTTTCACCACGCGGCTGCGTGCATTCATGGGCACATCGGGATCTGGAAAACGCCCGATGACCTCCGTCCAAAAACGCTCGCGCTCTGCCGCGGTGTGTTTCTCAAATTCCGCCACCGAGGTCAGCGGCAGCTTTTTCCAGAACTCACTTTTCCGTTCCGCTTCCGTCGTGACCAGCAGCTTCTGGGTGAACTGCTCCAATTCACGCACCTGCTCCCCCTGGGCAACGGAGCGGACAGGAACAGTCGGCAACGGATCCTTGGAGGCGGACGTCATGCCCTTCAGCATCGCCGCGCCCGTTTCTCCCGGAAAAAGGTGGGCCACGATGTCTGCATTCGAGCTGTTCATGTCAAACACCCGCGCCCAGTCCTTGAAGGCCGGGACCAGTTGCCGCGCCCGCTCCATTTCATCCTGCACGGCATTCAGGGACGGCATGGTCACCACCCCAGGTGCGGCAATGTTCCGTTGCTCCTTGGCCGCAGCGGGTGGACCTTGGACCTTTGGGAACCCCGCATGCTGGATGGCGAGATGGCGCGGGGCAATCAGCGAAGCCAGTTCAGCATCCCCAAACTCGCTCAGCAGTCCAAACACATTGCGGTAGATCGGTTCCTGCCACAGCCCTTCACGAGGCCCGAAGTGCCCCCAGACATAGACCGAACCAATGCGGGCATCCAGCGCCCCGGCATAGAGGGCCAGCAGCCCGCCTTCGCCAAATCCGGCCACACTGACCGGGAGCTTGTCTGGCTGGGCTTTGAACCAGTCCACCAGAGCGAGTGTCTTTTGCAGTTCATAACCCAGGATGTGTCTGCCGAGAATGAAGGACTGGCGGTAGATCCATTCCCGATGCGGCAGATTGGTTCGGATGCCCAGCCGCTCACTTCCGGAATGTTCCGAATCTCGCGAGATCAGCATCGGGATCACCATCTGGGCCCCGGCATTCACCAGCATCGCATCCAGCACCTTTTCCGGCGGCGTATCGGCATCGGGAAGACAAACAATCCGCGAAAGCACCGGCCCCTTAGGCTGAATCAGCAGCCCTTCTCCATGCACGCCTTCAAAGACCGGCCAGCGCACCCGGGATACGGTGGCCGTCTCGGTTTCCAAGACCACTGCCGAGCTCTCTGTATCGCTCACCAATTCCAAAGCTTGAACAGGCAGGCGTGCGTCAATCACCCCCAAGATTTCGCTGAGACGCTTCCGGTTAGGCTGGACGGATGCTTCATAGGCCTCAGGCGAGGTGAAATCGCGTTTCCAAAACGAGCCACGGCGGTCTTTGGCCGCCTCTGTCTCGCGAAGCAAAAAGCGGTCAATCCCAGCCACCATCGTGGCGGAGAAATCAGGATTCGGTTCCAAAGGGGCCGTGCCAGGAAGTTGCAGGGCGAGGGCGGCCAGAATCGGTAGCGTTTGCATGAGAGTCCGTGAGGTGAGTTGTCCTACGGAACAAACGCCACTCAAAAGGCCAGACTCACAGACAAACGAAAATCTGGAGCCCTAGGCCTCCTTCCACGATCACTTCCATTCAGGCTGGCAGCGATTCAGACATTCGCTGAGCCAGCGCACCAGTTCATCCACGGACTCGTGCTTTTTCTTCAGCGCCGACAGCGCCTGCCAGTCAATGCGCTGACGGGGGGCCGGCACCGTGATCTTCTGGATGCGCAGTTTGCCCTGCACGATTTCAAACTCGGCGGCACTCATCGTGCGCAGGTCATTCGCACTGGGCAGTTCATCCAGTTGGCTGCCATTGATGCCCAGCGTGCTGATGCCCACGCCAAATTGGTTTCCCAGGCTGCGCAACGCATCCACCAGAGCTTCATCATTCAGCGGCTCGGCAATCACCAGCTCGCTCAGCAAGGTCCAGCGGGTGGCGCTCAGTGCCTGGAAAAACTGGGCTGTGTAATTGTCCAAAGTGAGACCTATTTTAAGCTGAACACCACTGAGCCCCACTTCAGGGCCGCCCAGGTGGCGTCGCAGATCCAGCATGCCGGAGTCAAACCGCGTCACTTCATCCGCGCCTGTTTCCAAATCCCACTCGGCCGTAATCAGATCCGGGATATCCCACTGGCCTCTTTCATCCAGAGGCGTCTCTGCCCGCCCATTGAGGCGGAACGGATAATGGGAACGCAGCAGGCAGAGCCGTTCATAAATGGCCAGCAGTCGCTGAAAGCGTGACTGGGCGGAGTCCCCCTCCATCTCCCCGCCAAACAGAAGCCGGCCAGTGCCCTGAGCCTGGGCCGGTTTGCTGAGCCGCTGATAGTAACCCTGGCCCTGGTCCACCTTCGCGATGGGCGACGTCGAATCGTAGCTGAGGATAGAAAAATGATAGCGCAGCGTGGCATCGCTGTAGTCATCACCCAGACGGAGGCGCACCAAGCGGATCAGCTCAGTGCCTTTAATGGCCTCTTCGGGATCATCGGGAAGGATGTCCGGGAGGATATGTCGAAGTTGTTCGCGCAGGTTCATTCCAGCGAAGGGATCTGAAGAGGCTGGAGAATGCAAGAGGCAGACCACGTTGGTCAAGATGGAAAGCGAGAAAGAAAAAGTTATCGTGAAGACGGCGAGGCCTACCCTTTGATCTGATAGCGGGTGCGGCGGCTGTTGAGCCAGCGCACGCCAAACATGTCGCAGGTGGCCCTCCAGGCCCGATTGCCAAAGCCGTACTTGCTCACGCCATGCACCCGTGGGCGATGGTTCACAGGCATCTCGGTCACCCGATAGTCCATGTTGCGGATGAGAGCCGGGATGAAGCGGTGCATGCCGTTAAACAGCAGCAGGGCCTCGCGGCACTCCTTGCGCATCACCTTCAGCGTGCAGCCCGTGTCGCGCACATGGTCTCCGATAAAGCGGGAACGCACACCATTGGCGATGCGGCTTTGCAGGCGCTTGAAAGGCGTGTCCTTGCGCTTGGCGCGATAACCGCAGACAAGGTCATAGCCGCTATCGAGCTTGGCAATCATCGCCGGAATGTCGGCAGGATCATTCTGGAGATCCCCATCCAGCGTCACAATGATGTCGCCGTGAGCATTGTGGATGCCTGCATGCATGGCCGCGCTTTGGCCGGCATTTTTGGCAAATTCCAGCAAACGCACCCGCTCACCGCGCTGCACCCGCGTCACCGTGGCATCCGTGCTGCCATCATCCACCAGCACCAGTTCATAGTCCATCCCCGCCAGGGCTGCGGCGATTTGGGTCTGGAGTTCGACGACGTTGTCCTCCTCATTGTACAAAGGAACGACGACTGAAATGGCTGGTGACGAAGGCATGGTGGCGGGCAGCCTTCATCCATCCCGCGCAGGCTTGGCGTGGCAAGCGGAGATTTGCATTCCCTGTCACGGAGCCAACGGCACCCGGATGATATTTGGGGCCCGTCGGCGCACCCCGATGAAAACGGGAGAAAGCTGCTGCTCAAACCATCGGTGCCGGAGCTTCAGCAGGGTGTTCAGCGCCGCGAAATGCCAAGGCCCGTCCTCCGTGCGGATGCTGTATTGCAGGGCCCGCCCGCCATCCAGCAGCGTGGCGTGCTGCACCTCCAGCTTGCGGGCGATCTCGGTCACCTCGGCCACATTCATCACCCCGCCATCGCCAGAAACGATGAAAATGACGGACCCGTCCTTCTTCATCCCCGCCAGTGAACGGTAGCTGATCTTTGAACCGTCAAAAAACTGGTCCGGCTTCATCGAAACATAGGAGAATGTGGTGTGGTTCTTCATCACCGAGGGATATCCCTGGGTCCCCTCTTCGATCGGCCCCGGCACATCATCCAGCAGGGATTTTGGGCCAAAGTAGGGCCGGCCCGCCTTCACAAAAAAGCAGCCGCTCCATTCAGGAAAGGCACCGTTCACCTGCACGCCTTCGTGCCACACCCAGCCCAGGGGCTTACCCTTGGGATCGCGGAAATTCGCCGTGATCGAAAACCACAGGTTGTCTGCCTCCATCCGTGCAGCCGCAGTCGTTCCCGCAAATTTGGGCTGCTGCTCAAAACTCGTCATGAACTCAAAATGTTCCGGAGCAAAAGTGATCACATGTACTTCTGCTCCCAGGATCTGATGGGCCACCTTGGCCAGGGCACCGCCTTCGCGCCGCACCTTCAGGGTGGACCAGCGCATGCCTAGCTCCGAATGCCGTTCGATCAAACCTTGGCTGATTTCAGCCGCAGTGATCTGTGGGGCGGCCTTCCACACACCACGCCCGCTTTGGATCAGCAGGGGCTGCTTAGAATCCCGCACCGTCAGCGCCACCACATTGCTGTCCACATTAAAAAAGGCGACTCCGCCCAGCCACAGCAATAGGAACGCAGCCAGCAGGAGGAGCAGCAGCGTCTTCAGGCAGCCTCGGGATTTTGCAGCCTTTTTCTTCACGGGGGAGGCGCGCATCATGCCCTGAAATTCCGCTGAGTCAAAGATTCCGGCACATCTGCAAAAATGCTGCCCTCGCTACTGCGGCGATGTCATCTCGGCTGGAGCCTCTGCCCACTCCGTACTGCCTGAAAAATCATTCAGAAACAGCTCATCAAAAGACCGCCGGTAAGCCTTGCTGGCAGGCGGCCAAAACACCCCGTCACGCAGACGGCGGACAACCTCCGCCGCACAAGCAAGGGCATGCTCCACCCACTCATCGCTGAAACCCTCCCAAAGCGCCACCTTGGTATCCTGCACACTTTTAGGCAGGGCAAAGTAGCCCACGCTGTCCGGGCGCAACCCCTGTTCACTCAAGACGGCCGCATAGAGCGGCAGTTGGAGGTCCTTCCATTGATAACGGGTGCCATCCTTCAAGATAAAGCACTTCCATTCGTCCTCCTCACGCACCTGGCTGCGCCCCGTGATTTTGCGCACATGGGCGAGCATGGGCAGCGTCAGTTTGTCTGCCGTTTTAAAATCCAGCACCCGCAGATGCCCGCTGTGGGCATGGCGGTCAATGCGGTCCACCTTGCATGTCAGGCGGGCACCTTCGATGAGCAGCGGCTTTTCCAGGGATGGCTGCCACTCCGCCGCATAGATCTCCCAGCCAGCAGCCCGTTCCGCAGCCTCCGTTTCTGCCGCATATCTCAGCCGCTGTTTCAGGCTCTCCAATTGCAACTGGATCAAGGGGGCCGGACGTCGGCCATAAAGCAAACGCGCCTGCTCCATCGCCATTTTAAGCGAAGGCACCACCTCCAGAGACGCGGCCATGGCCAGCAGATCGCGCCCATTGCCGCTGCCCTGGCTGAGGCGGCTGCTGGTGCGCTCCAGATCCCGCACCTCTTTCAGTAGCGTGCGCAACTGGCCTAACAAAAGGGATTCTGACAGCAGCGTGGCCACCATGTCCTGTCGCTGCGTCAGTTGTTCCAGATCCCGCAGCGGGTGCAGCACCCAGTGGCGCAGTTTGCGCCCGCCCATGGGCGTGCAGGTGCGGTCCAGCGCACTCAGCAAAGTATGTTGGGCGCCCCCGCGTGCCGTCACCAGTTCCAGGTGGCTCTGGCTCGCCGCATCAATGAGCACAAAATCACTCGTCTGGGCCACACGCAGACGCTGGATGTGGTCCACATTTCGCCGCAATTGAAATTGCAGATACTGCAGGATGCAGCCCGCCGCACACAGCGCCGCCGTCAGGCCCTGGCAGCCGAAACCATCCAGCGACTTCACCTTAAAATGCTGCGTCAGCGCGTGGTCCGCCTGGTCTTCGAGAAAAAGGTACCCCTCCACGGCCAGGGCGCAGGCGGGGCTGCCGAGAGACTCGATCAAATCCCGCTGCTCCTCACTGTGCAGCAGCTCGCTGGCCTGGATGCGCTCCAGCTCATCCACCAGGTCCACCGCTTCCTTAAATTCCGCCACCTCAAACTCCCCCGTGGTGAGGTCCACATAGGCCAGGCCCAGCTTTTTTGCCGTGCGAAAGACCGCCGCCAGGTAGTTCGACCGATTCGATTCCAGAAGGTTGAGGTCATTGACCGTCCCCGCGCTGAGGATCTGCGAAACCGCCCGCTCCACGATCTTTCCGGGCACTGGGTCCGTCGTCTGTTCCGCGATGGCCACCCGCTTGCCCGCCCTGATCAGTTTCGCAATGTAGCCCTGGGAGGCGTGGTGGGGCACCCCGCACATGGGCACGCCATTGCGCTTGGTCAGGGAGACATTCAGCAGGGGGGCCGCCGTCTTGGCATCCTCAAAAAAAAGCTCGTAGAAATCCCCCAGGCGGAAAAACAGCAGCACGTCCTCCGGAAGCTCCCGCCGGATGGCGAGATACTGCTTCATCATGGGGGTGGCGCTGGCGTCGGACATGGTTCAATCAGGCGGCCCAGGCTTGGCTGTCAAGGGGTCAACGGTCAAGGGGGGAAGTTCATCCGGTCTTCATTACCATGCAAAAAATGGCCGTGTCTTTGCATCTCCTCTTGGGAGGAAACCAGGGGTCCGGCCCCTTTGTCCTCCCAGGCCAGAGGGCTCCCCATGAACAAACAAGTTGCGCAAGCCGCAGAGTCGCCTATTCTCGCCACCCTTTTTCAACCCCGAACCTTCTTTTCTTACCATGTCTCAGCATCGCAGCCTCAAAACCGCCGGTTCCGTTGGTACCAAGCGCAGCGTCCTTAAGCGTGGCGAGCGCATCAAGCTCATGAAGGCCCGTGGTCAGTGGAAAGACGGTCGTCTCCCGACCGGTCTGCCCAAGACCAAATCCGAATAGTTTGCGCGGGTTAATCCCCGCAGTCTCCCACCGTGCGCCTTAACCGTTATCTCAGCCTGTGCGGCCTCGGCTCCCGCCGTGGCTGCGAAGTACTCATTCAAGAAGGTCGCGTCTCCATCAACGGACATGTGATCAAAGACCTGGCCACCCAGGTCTCGGATGAGGATCGAATCATCGCGGACGGCAAGCCCGTCAAAGCTGAGAGCGGTGTGGTGATCGCCCTGCACAAGCCGCGAGGCTACATTTGCAGCCGCAGCGATGAGCGGGATCGCATGACGATCTACTCGCTCCTGCCCAAGCAGTTTCAGACCCTCCACCACGTGGGCCGTCTGGATAAAGACAGCGAGGGCCTGCTGCTGATGACCAATCGTGGGGAGCTTTCCCACCGCCTCATTCACCCCAGCATGGGCGCTGAAAAGGAATACGAGGTCATCGTGGATCAGCCCATGGACCAGGCCACCATGGCCAAGCTGGTCAAGGGCATGCTCACTGAAGAAGGCCACGCCAAGTGCGAACGCGCCTGGATGATCACCGAATATCGCGCCCATGTCGTCCTGAAACAGGGCCTGAAGCGCCAGATCCGCCTCATGTTCTATCAGCTGGGTTTTGAGGTGGAGCGCCTCACCCGCACCCGCATCGGCTGGCTAGAGCTTAAAGGCCTTCAAAAAGGCGGCTGGAAACAGCTCACCGAAGTCGAAGTCGAGCGCTTCTTTTCCAAAGACGGCGTCACCGGACGTCCGGCCAAGATCGCTAAATCCGCCTCCGCTACCGATGCCGGCGATGAAGAATCT
>DMMK01000360.1 GCA_003453085.1 Verrucomicrobiales bacterium | reverse complement strand
AGAACTGGTCGATGCCATAGGCACCGAGGTTCGAGACAGTGATGGTGCCGCCGGCGAAGTCATCGGGGCTCAGCTTCTTGTTCTTGGCCTTGCCCGCCAGATCCTTCACGCCCTGGCTGATTTCCAGCAGGGTCTTCTTCTCGGCGGCTTTGATGACGGGGGTGACGAGGCCGTCCTCGATGGCGATGGCCACGCTGAGGCCCACGGACTTGAACTTCACAATCGCATCGCCATCGAGGACGGCCTCGTCACCCCCGTCATCAAAGCCGCCGAGAAGAAGACCCTGCTGGAAATCAGCCAGGGCGTGAAGGATCTGGCGGGCAAGGCCAAGAACAAGAAGCTGAGCCCCGATGACTTCGCCGGCGGCACCATCACTGTCTCGAACCTCGGTGCCTATGGCATCGACCAGTTCTCCGCCATCATCAACCCGCCCCAGGCGGCCATCGTGGCCATCGGCAGCATCCGCAATGCCCCCGTCGTCAATGACAAGGGCCAGATCGTCGTCGGCCAGCGCATGTGGGTCGGCCTCAGCGGCGACCACCGCGTGGTGGACGGCGCCGTCGCCGCCACCTTCCTGGCGGAGATGCGCAAGTTCATCGAAAGCCCGGCGCTGATGCTGGTCTAAAGTGAGGCGGGCACTCTTGCCTACCATGCTTGGTAGGGACGCGCTGCGCCGCGTCCGACTGATTCCGAAAAGCCCCGGTCCGTGAGGTCCGGGGTTTTTTGTTGACAAGGGCTGCGCCGCATCAGCTCGAGCATAGCACGCACTCATTCCTCGTAGGGAGGCGCTGCGCTGCTTCCGACTTTACTTGGATAGGCCCGCCCCTCCACTGGGGATGCACCTCGACCGACTTCTCTCCTTACGCTTCCCTCACACGCCTCGTTACGCATCTTCGATAACGCTTCACGTCCGTCTATCCCAACCCATCAGAAAACCACCCTCCGTCATGCATCTTGCTTGCGAGCGAAAGCTACCGGGCCTTATATAGGGAAAATCACCCCACTAACCCTTCCGAATGCGCCACTTTACCAAAGCCAAATTCGCCTCCAAGGAATCCTCCGCCACCATTGGTTTCGAGGCCTCTCTCTAGCTCAACGCGGACAGACTCGGCACCCTCATCGACTGCGTCTACTGCGCTTCAACTATTCCATCGCTCAATTAACTTATGGCCTCACCAATTCGATGGCTGCACCTCTCCGACTTCCATGTTGGAAAAGACGATTATGCCGGGCAAAAGATGTTCGATCATATCATTGCGCATGTAAAAAAGAGAAAGGAAGAAGGCTTCGAGCCTGACTTGCTGTTTATCACCGGCGACTTGGCGAACAAAGGACTTAAAGCCGAGTATGACGAGTTCTGGTTGGAGTTTGTGATGCCGCTACAGGACGTGATTGGTAACGGAATCTCTGACAAGACATTTGTAGTTCCGGGAAATCATGATGTTGACCGAGACATACACCGCTCTTTCGACCGTGACGAAATGCTTGCGCCATCGGCTCAACATTTTGACCCGACTGAGAAAGGCTTGAAAGAGAGGCAGATAATCTTGCCCCGCTTCCAAGCCTTCGTTGAGAGCGACTTGACTCTGACCAAGGGGGCTTTTCTTAGCGAGGCAGGGGCTTTTGCCATAACGGTTAATGTCCGCGGCATCAGTGTCGGTATTGCGGGAATCAATACCGCTTGGCTATCCAAAGACGAGCATGACGAAAAAAAACTGACACCGGGTAAGGGAATAGTGGAGCAGGCGTTGACCGGTATTAAGGAAGCGAAAATTCGGATTGTTCTTGGGCACCATCCGGTCGGATGGCTCCAGCCCGCTTTGCATAGGCCCATCAATAACCTGTTTGGGCAGGCTTCTGTTGTCTATTTGCACGGACATCTTCACGACGAGTGGATAGAGACAGCCTATGTTGGAGGGCGCAATTATCTGGCTGTCCAGGCGGGGGCAGCATTTCAAGCCCGAGAAGGCGAGGTGTGGAAGAACGGTTTCGTTTGGGCCGAGGCTGATGCAGAGACTGGGGAAGTGAAATTTCAAGCACGGCGGTGGACTCCCGGCCAAACCTGGGTTCCAGCAACCGAAGCATTTCACGAGAATTTCCGTCAAGGGGATTGGTGGCACTATCCACTCCCAGGAAGCCTGTCAGCTAAGAGCCTGACAAAAGCAGCTACATCAGCTGCCCCACCTACGCCAAAAGGTTGGGCTGTTTCAAAGACGACAGAGCTTGCTCTGCATCTAAAGCCACTCGCAGAAGACGCTGCAGTTCGCTTCTTCAACGGTGCCGCGCCCTCTTGGTCGACTGCTCTCTCCACTTCTATTCCTCGTCGGAAGATTGTCGCTGCGCTGGCCTCTCGTTTTCAGGACGCCGAAGCGGCAGGTCGACCGCTCGTGACAGTCTTGCTCGCTGCTGGCTGCGAGGGAAAGACGACCGCAATGCTTCAGGCTGCCTATCAAGTGGTGCAGGACAAAGCTAATTGGCGAATTCTTCGCCGTGTTGACGACTCGGAGCCGTTTCAGGCGGAGGGCATCATTCCTCAGCTAGCAAAGGAATATTATTGGCTCGTGGTGATTGACGAGGCGGATAGAGCAGCCAAACCAATAACTGAATTTTTGCCACGACTTCCCCGCGAGCTTCATGGTCGCGTTCATTTTCTGTTGGCGTGTCGAGATTCTGATTGGCTGGGGTCTCGCTTGGATGACCTCAGGTGGAACGAAATCTCCACCTTTCATAAGGAGCGATTCTCCGGCCTTAATAATGAGGACGCGAAAGCTATAGTTTCGGCATGGGGTGACTTCGGAAACGCAGGTCTTGGTGATATGTCCGACGTTGAAGAAAACAAACGGGCGGAACTTCTTATTCATCAAGCTCATGAAGAGGCAAAAATAGGTCAGGGCGCGTTGTTTGGCGCATTGCTCACCGTGCGGTATGGGAGTGACTTGCCCAATCATGCACGACTGATGCTTGATAGATTAGATCAGCGTTTTATTCCAGGAGGTGCCACACTACGACACGCTTTGGCTTACGTCGCCGCGATGCACGCAGAGGGTCTTGAATTCCTATCGCGTCCCGTGCTTGCCCAAGTTCTTGCATGCCCTTTGCAGAAATTGCATCGAGACGTTCTCGTTCCTCTAGGACAGGAGGCCGCTGCAACATCTACATCTTCATTTGTCTTCACTCGTCATAAACGTATTGCGCAGGCGATCATTGAAGTGTTGGAAAATGAATTTGGCGTCGATCTGGGTGAGGTTTTTGTTAGCCTTGGGCGGGCAGCCCTTGAGCTTATCAAGCAGAAACAGTATCTGCCAGAAAATCCATCTGCATGGCGTTTCGAAATAGCTAAACACTTTTTCAATACTCACAAGACTGACCTCGCATTACGAGTTGCCAGTGCTGTGCTCAAATGTGAACAAGACAATCCAAAAACAATTGCGAATGTTTCAAATTTATATCGAGAGGCGGGTGCCAATGAACAGGCTCTCTATCTATTTCACAATGTTCCTAAATTGACAACAATGGACCGTGGATTCTATCTAGAATGGGGTATTGTTGAGGGGCTAAATGGTAATGCGGTTGGAAATGCCATTCTTGTGGCTTTTTCCTTAAGTGATGACTGCGATTCATCGCGGGTTGAGAATGACCGTTCAAAGATGGGGTTGGCTGGCTTGGGGCGAGCCTTTAGCCAATTATTTGATAATTATCGTGAAATGGCGTTTCGAAATGCTCGCATTGCTGTCGCAATACTTGGACAAAAATTAGTCCTCGACTCCACTACTGCGGGACATTTGAAAAGACATGTTGAGGAATGCACGAGGGCTGGTGCAACCGTTCCAACTATTGCAGAAGCGTTTGATTGGCTCCGGAAAGGCATCAAAGCCGCAGAGGCAATTGGTGTAAGTCAACTTGTCGAAAGCGTAGTTCCGGACGCAACGCACTTAGACTATGACGGCTTGCAGCGTTTAATTTATGCATCTGTAGATTCGGCTTAGAAGGTTCTATGTACTGCAGCGAGCCTCCAGGATCAGGAATTGCTTTGCCTTCATCCCTTCTATGTGACTTGCCTCTTTGAGGTGAATGGAGGTGGGCTGTCCTCGGATGGGATTAGTGAGGGGGCGTTGGTGGGGCGAACGGTGGACGGCGCGTTGGGGGCAACGTGCGCTACCATGGAAAAGGCGCAAGACCTGGGGTCTTGCGCCTTTGAGGAGGAGTGGCGGCGGAGCCGCGATGAGGAGGAGGCTGCGCGTTGGGACAACGTGCCCTACCTGGAGGCGGACAGGCTGCGGAGCTGCGAAGCGAATGTCCG
>DMMK01000125.1 GCA_003453085.1 Verrucomicrobiales bacterium | reverse complement strand
GGTACACACGACCAGATTGGAGACAATGGTACTGTCATCATTGAGCTGCACTGTGCGTGCAGTCACCGCCCGTACGCGTTTATTGAAGATCAAATTCACGCCCATCTTCTCCAGACAGCGACGTGTGTAGTCCCCAAGTCCAGGGCCTAACATGCTGAGCAAACGCTCCCCGCTATGCACCAAAGTCACACTGGGTTCATCCGCCCGGATGTTGTCGTAATAACGCAAGACTCCCACGATCAAATCCTGGATCTGTCCCGCCGTCTCCACGCCAGAGTAGCCGCCGCCCACGACCACAAAGGACAGCATCTCTTTGCGCTGCTGGTGCTTGGTGATGAGATTTGCCTCCTCCATGCGGCTGATGATCGCGGCGCGCAGCTTCATTGCATCCCCCACCGTGCGCATGAGGTAGGCGTGCTCCGACATTCCGGGGATGCGACTCAGATCCACCCCGGCCCCAGGGGCCAGCATCAGGTGGTCAAAGGTCACCGTCACATTCGATGTAAAACGTCCGCCATCCAGCGTCAGCACCCGGCTTTCCAGGTCCAGGCTGGTCACCTCCCCTTTCAGCACATCCGCCGCCTCGCAGATCATTCGGATGGGGTTCACCACATGCTGCGGCGAAAGCGAGCCCCCCACCACCTCCGGCAGCATGGGCTGGAAAACCATGTGATTTTCACTGGCAATGATGCCCACCCGCATGCATCGCCCGCGCAGCCGCTTGAGCACCTGCTGTGCGCAGTAAACTCCCGCGAATCCTCCACCAATGATGGCAATGTCAAAATGTCGGGAAGGCGCTTCGTGCATGGTTGGCCAAGAGTTGCAAAAAGCACTTCCATCGCACGCAACGGGCCAGGATTGGGGAAAATTGAGTCACTTCCCCCGTGCTAGCCACCCCCCGATGACCGCCACGACCATTCCAACCAAAGACAGGCCGGTGAGGGTTTCGCCAAAGATGCCCCAGGCCATGAGGGCAGTGACCGCAGGGACGGTGTAAAAGAGGCTGGCCACATTCACGGCGGTGCCACTGCGGATGAGGTGATTTAAGAGGCTGATGGCACCGATGGAAAGAACCAAGGCCACCCACAGGAGGGCAAAGACAAACTGGCCCGTCCACTGCACCTCGCGAGTCTCGGTGACCAGGGAGAGAATGGCCGTGATGACGAGGCTGGCGGCATACTGTACCACGGTGCTGGTGCGCAGGTCAAAGGCCGGGCAAAAACGCTTTTGCCAGAGGGTGCCCGCAGTAATGCCGATGAGGGCCAAAAGCGCAGGGATGGTGGAGATGAAGCTGAGGCCGCTGCCTGTTTTGTGGGCGACCACCAGCACGGTGCCGATGAAGCCCAGCGCCAGTCCGCCCCATTGCCGGGGCATCACCTTTTCGCCCAGCATCATGCCAGCCAAGGCGGCTGTCAGGAGGGGCTGCAGGGAGACAATGAGGCTGACGATTCCCGCTGGCAGGCCTAACCGCAAAGCGTACACGCAGCCACTGAGATAGAGGGCATGAATCAACAGGCCCGCCAAAATGAGATGGGCGATCTGTCCCCTGCCCTGCGGCCATGGCGCACGCGTGAGAAGGGCGATGGGCACCAGCACCACCAGCACGATGACGTAGCGCAGCGTCAGGAAAGTGAAGGGCTCGGCATACGGCACACCCAGCTTGGACCCAATGAAACCGCTGCTCCACAGCAGGACAAACAGCCAAGGGATGATGGCCGCCCAGCGCGGAGCACGAGTACCTGGATTCATTGAAGTTGGGGAATCCAGTCTGCCAAGGTTTGCATCTCTTTGCTCTTGAGTGCAGAATCACGGAGAGCCAAACCATCCATCCCCCGGCCGAGGATACCGGCAGAAGAGGCCTTCGCTGAAGCTTGCGTCACAGCCCGATGGGCGGTCTCCTGGAGAAAACGTGCATAGTCTGCCGCCAGTCCTTTGGGCACATAGGCATTGCCGATGGGGCTTTCGCCAAACAGCACTTCATACCACACGCAGGCACCCAGGTATTCCCCGGCCAGATTTGCATGATGACCGTCCATGCCCAGGGTGATTTTGCCATCTTTGCCCTTCTTCCAATTCCAGCCCACATGCAGAGAATGCTTTTGGTTAGGCAACGCAGGCCGCTTCAGACTTTTGGGATCAAACGAAGGTCCAGGCTGGAATCCCCAATTTGCATCGGTATCCGCCAGATACATGGCATCACCTACAGGCAGACGTTTGGCCCCCAGTTCTGTTGCGATGGCTGCATAGGCCTTGCTCAGCATCTCATACATCTCCGCCTGCGTCTTGGGCTCGCCGGGTTTGCCATTGGGTTTGGTAAAACGCGGATCGTCTTTCCGGTAGGCCCAGGTCTGGTGCACCAGCAGCTTCGCGGAAGGAGCATTCTTCTGGATTAGCTCCCAGAGACGAGTTGCGTGCGGTTGGTAAGTCGTCAGATCATGGCTTTTGATGCTGGCCTGCTGGATCGTCACATAATCCCATTTCTCCGCCTTCAGTTCCTGGACCAGACTGCGGCCATTTGTGTAGAGGCCAGCCTTGTCCTTTGGGTCTTTGGCGTGGGCGATGGCCCTTCCAGAATGCAGCTCCAGCGAAGCGCCGCCGACCACGATGGGCGTGTGAATCAAGGTGTGGCCACCGGCCAGGGCGAGGTCATCGAGATGGTTGGTCGCATTGCGGGAAAAGCTGTTACCGATGGTCAGGATGCGAACCGTCTTTCCCTCCGCAGCCTGCATTGAGGCGGGGAGGAATAGAAGGAGGGTCAGAATTTGGCAGAAAACGCGCATGGTGGTTTTACAGTGTGGGGAGATGCCGACTTAAATCAAATGCCAGGATGCACCCGGCCTCACACGGGCAGGGTCTTCAGGGCAAATTCCACCGCACGCTTCAGCTCCTTCGCACTGGCCCCGTTGGAGGCCTGGATGGACAGCCCATTCAG
>DMMK01000064.1 GCA_003453085.1 Verrucomicrobiales bacterium | reverse complement strand
CCACCCATCAAGCGCGGCTGTATGATGCCGCCCAGCTTCTGGGACTGCCCAGCAAGGAGCTGCAGGAACTCCCGGAGGCGACCTTTGCCCTGCTTTGCGAGGAGCTGGAGGCCTGCCATGAGATCGAACGCCGCCGCCTCCTGCACATCGCCTATGAGCGCCGTCATGAACGGCAAATCCTCATTCCGCTGGCGAAACATCGCGCCCTGCCGCGTATCGGGCCGGATACCTGCCGTCTCGCGGCTCAGGTCATGTTTTGCATTGATGAGCGGGAGGAGTCCATCCGCCGGGCCTTGGAGGAGATCGACCCCAGCATTGAAACCCACGGGGCCGCAGGCTTCTTTGGCTGTGCCATTGATTACACTGGCATCGATGATGCCCATGGCGTGGCCCTCTGCCCCGTTGTGGTCAAGCCCGCCCATGAAGTGCGGGAGCGGGCGATGGAAGGGCACTCACACACCGATGAAAAGCGCCAGTCCCTGCGCCGTGCCTGGGCCAAGATGGTGCGCCACAGTTACATCTCCTCCCGCACCCTGGTGCGTGGTTCGTTCAGCACCGCCTTTCTCGGTTTCTTCAGCCTGTTCCCCCTCGCCCTGCGCGTGCTCAGCCCGCTGGCCTACGCACGCCTCATGGGGAAGCTGAATGACATTTTCCTGCCAGAGCCTCGGACGGAGCTATCCCTGATGCGTGACGACGCCACGTCGAAGGATGCCACCACTGGGCTTTTGCAGGGCTTCAGCACCCAGGAAAAGGCCGACCGTGTGGCCGGAGTACTGGGTCCTGCGGGCCTGTATAAAGGTCATGCGCGACTTGTGGTCGTGCTAGGCCACGGATCCACCAGCCTGAACAATCCGTTTGAGTCCGCCTATTGTTGTGGGGCCTGCGGAGGGCGCAGCGGTGGCCCCAATGCCCGCGTTTTTGCAGCGATGGCCAATCGGCCCGTCGTCAGGGAAGCCTTGAAAGAGCGCGGCATTTTCATTCCGGACGACACCTGGTTTGTGGGCGGCTACCACGATACCTGCAACGATAATATTGATCTCTACGATCTCGATTCTGTTCCTGCTTCTCATAAGGAGGACTTGAACTGCGTCCGAGATCAGCTGGACCGCGCACGCGCCATGAGTGCACATGAGCGCACACGCCGCTTCGAGGCGGCCGATTCTGGCCATGACGTTGCGGCAGGCCTGCGCCACGTGCAGGAGCGCTCGCAACATCTGGGTGAGCCCCGTCCCGAATACGGTCACTGCACCAATGCCGTCACTGTGGTAGGACGCCGCAGCCGCACCAAGGGGCTGTTTCTGGACCGTCGTTCCTTCCTGGTTAGTTATGACGCTTCCCATGATCCTCAGAACAAATCGCTGGCGGCATTGCTGGGCGCTGTGATCCCCGTGTGTGCAGGCATCAGTCTGGAGTACTATTTCTCTACCGTGGACAATGAAGGCTACGGTTGCGGGACTAAGCTGCCTCATAACATCACAGGGCTGCTGGGAGTGATGAACGGCTTCCAGGGAGACCTTCGCACGGGGCTGCCTTTACAAACAGTGGAGATTCATGAGCCGGTCCGAAACCTGTTCGTGATTGAGGCGCAGCCGAAAAATGTGATGGCGGTCATCC
The DNA here is from genome assembly GCA_003453085.1 of Verrucomicrobiales bacterium. Classification (GTDB taxonomy): domain Bacteria; phylum Verrucomicrobiota; class Verrucomicrobiia; order Verrucomicrobiales; family Verrucomicrobiaceae; genus Prosthecobacter. The sequence goes on along the minus strand of DMMK01000064.1, from coordinate 944 downwards.
TTGCCAGCCCACTGCTGAAAGAGTTTCTGGTGAACCGCTGGATCCGTCTTGCCACCATGGACCCGGATGATGGCCACATCGAAATCTATCGGGAAGGGGTGTTTGAAAGACTGGAAGGCGACGAAGAGCCTCTGCCTGTGGCCGCCTCATCCAGGGCCTACTACTCCGGCAAAATGGAGCATCTGCCAGTGGCTCGCATTGATCCACACCTCACGCAGGCTGCGTGATCGCCCTCGTCCTCCTTTTTTGACTTTGCTCCTCCATGTCTCCTGAAAAACTCACTCTTTTCGTCGTTGCCCTGCCCGGCGTCTTCTTCCTCCTCATGGGGCTGGTTTGGCTACTGGGCGGTCATCTGCCGGAGCGCGTCATTGCCCGGCTGACCAAAGCTGCCTATGCCCTGCTCACCGTCGCGGTCGGCTTCATCGGCTGGCAGATGTGGCAGTCGGGCACTACCTCCATCCAGATCTCATTGGGTGATTGGTTCCAGGTGGATCACTACGGCTTCCCTCTGTCTTTTTTGGTGGACAGGCTTTCGCTGCCCATGATGGCCATCACGATTGTGCTGGTCGGCATCGTCGGTTCTTTCTCCGTGCGCTACCTGCACCGGGATCCGGGCTTCAACCGCTTTTTCCTGCTCCTGCATCTTTTCACCTTCGGGGCACTGCTGGTCTTCACCGCAGGTTCGCTGGATTTGTTGATGGCAGGCTGGGAGATCGTTGGCATCACGGCGGTGTTGCTAGTGGGCTTTTTCCAATATCGGCGCGAACCTGTGCGCAATGCGCTGCGGGTCTTTGGCATCTACCGCATTGCGGATGTCAATCTCCTGATGGCCATCTTTTTGGCGCATCATTGGTTCGGCACGGCGGCCTGGACGGGCATGTTCAGCGGGGAGTGGCCGGGGCATGTGAACAATCTGGACGGCGCCGTCGCCACCGTGATTGCGG
>DMMK01000553.1 GCA_003453085.1 Verrucomicrobiales bacterium | reverse complement strand
TTGGTTGACACAGGGGTGAAGGAAGGCACTGTAGCGGTCCCTTTGGCGGGCAACCAACCCAACGAAGCGCGACTAAACAACCCAACTACGATTTGACACGATCCATCCTTATTTGCCTGACAGCTATGTGCGCACAGTCCCTCGCGGGAGAAGTCAAGCTTCCAGCCACAACGCCAGCAGGCACAACAGGGCAGATCCTCCCAGGTATCCGCACCACCGCTTACACGCACAGTGAGGCGGACCACATCAAATACGGTGCCCGAACGGCGGCTGGCACGAGCCTGAAATATGGTCAACTGCGCAGTGCTGCGGCAGACTGGTCTGTGTATCCTGTGGGGACGGTCTTTCAGATCGAAGGCGACAATGCCCTCTACATTGTGGATGACTACGGTTCTGCACTTGTAGGGACTCGGACGATTGATTTGTACAAGCCGAGTGCGAGTTCGATGCGCTCTTGGGGCGTGCGCAAGGTGAGCATCCGCATCTTGAAGTGGGGTTCATATGCGAAGAGCCTGGCGATTCTGAAGCCACGCCAGTCGAAGGCTTCCCACGTGCGCGAGATGGTGTCCCGTCTGGTGTCGCGTCCGGCCTAACTGAGAGTGTAATTTTATTAACTGCGGTCAGACATGATGTCTGGCCGCAGTTTTTTTATGCCTGTTCATCCGAGAAGATCTCTTCAATCTTCACATTGAACAGACGGGCGATTTTAAATGCCAGCGGCAGGCTGGGATCATAACGTTCTTTTTCAATCGAGTTGATCGTCTGCCGGCTGACCTCCAAAAGCCTGCCCAGTTGCTCCTGAGAATGCCCTTGCTGCTCGCGGAATTGCTTGAGACGATTCTTCACTGATACCTCCTGAAGGAAATCACGGAACCAATGCCGTAGTAGAACCACATGAGGTAGAAAGCCCATTCGGCTCGAAATTCCACTCCGCCCATGTCGCGAATGAAGAGGTAACTGAAGCAGGTGAAACCGGTGGCCAAACCTGAGAACGCGAGCGCTTCCATCAAAATCTTCCGCCACATCTCATCCATCTCGGTGATGGCCTTGAGCACTGTTCTGACGATGTAAACGATCGGCAGGACGGGAAGCAGTGCCAGCCAGTATCTGTGCGGCAGCGCGTCCCTGTACAAAGAATTCATGGCGATGAGGCTCAAGCCATAAGCGGTGAATCCCAAGGTCAACTGAGCGAGGTATTTGATAGGGTTAAGCATGACGTTTCAATGTAAAGCTTGCTTTACATGCGTCAAGCGAGCTTTACATAAGCTGCGGCTGGTAACAAAAAATCCCACGGACGTGAATCCGTGGGATTTGGAGGGGGAAAGTTTTGAGGGCGCTTACTTTTGCTTCGACTCATAGCCAGCCACAGGCTTGCCATCGTCGTTGAGCTTGCCGCAGGACCAGAGCAGGCCGCGGGCAACGAGGTCGAGGAAGACTGGGTCGCTCATGGTTTCGTTGTTGTGGCCCATGGTGGTGCCAAAGACCTTGGATTTGCCGTAGCTGTTCACCCAGACGAGGAAGTGGTCCTTTTGGGTGTCTTCACCAAAGGCTTTGGCCAGGGGGACGAAGTTTTCCCAAAGCTTGTCGTTTTTGTAGAGTTCGTCCTTTTTGTTGAGCCACTCGTTCGGGAAGCCTTTCATCACGGGATGCTCTGGGGCGACGTTTTTGACCAGGAGATCACGGTTCTTCTCATGGCTCATGGAGGTCTGGCCCAGGCACTTGCGCCACTCGTCCGTCTGGGCAGCGCGGTAGCTGTGGGTGGAGCAATGCAGCATGACGGCTGGCACACCGTCGTGGTGGGCCTTGGCGATGCGGTTGACGAACTCCACATCGGTCACGCCGCCGAAGCATTCGTTGTGCAGGACGACGTCGTAACCCTTGGCCCAGTCTTCTTTTTCATAGATGCTGATCTTGTGCATCTTGTCCTTTTTGCCCTCGGGGCCTTCCTCATGGACGACGGTGAATTCGACATTCGCACGGGCACTGAGGCCTTCGGCGAGGATCATCTTCTGGTTTTCGTAGTCGTGGCAGCAGCCGCCGGTGACCATCAGCACCTTCAGGGGTGGCGATGAGGCGGGATCAGCAGCCAGGGTGAACGCGGCGACGACGCCGAGCGCGAGGAGCGGGAGAAGGAGGGCTTTCATGGTGGGAACGATTAAACGCAGCAGAAGGCGGATTCTGGAAGAAATCCGCGCCCCAGATCAAGCTTCCTGTGCAGGGGCTTCAATCGGAGTTTCCTGAGCTTCGACGACAGGTGGTGGAGTGGGCGCAGCCGGTTTACGCAGCAGGCGGGCGGCGTAAAAGCCATCGTGCCCGGTTTCGGCGGGATTGATTTTCAGTTCTTCCTCCAGCGTCCACTGGTCACCATGGGCAGCGAGGAACTTTTGCACCTGCAGCTCATTTTCTCCGGGAAGGATGGAGCAGGTGGCATAGACCATTTTTCCACCGGGTTTCACCAGGGCGCTGTAGCGGGTCAAAATGTCCTGCTGTTCGATGATGAGGCGGTCAATCTCCTCATTGCTGAGTTTCCATTTGGCATCGGGGTTCCGGCGCAGGACGCCCAGGCCGGAGCAGGGGACATCCAGCAGCAGGCGGTCGGCATAACCGGCCAGACGTTTCAGCGTCTTGGTGCCTTCGATGACGCGGGTTTCGGCCACGTCCACACCCGCGCGAGCGGCACGACGGCGCAGTTCGGTGAGTTTCCAGTCATGCACGTCCAGGGCGATGATTTTGCCCTTGTTCTGCATGAGGGCTCCCAGATGCAGGGTTTTGCCCCCGGCGCCGGCACAGGCATCCACGACTTTCATGCCCGGCTCCACCTGGAGGAAGGGGGCCACGCATTGGGAAGAGGCATCTTGGACCTCGAACATGCCTTCTTTGAAGGCGGCCATGCCAAAGACATTGTATCGCTGCCGCATGTGCAGCGCGGTGGGGATTTCCTTCAGCGTTTCCGTGGTGAAACCGTCCTGGGACAGACGTGTTTTCAGGCTGCGGCGTTCCGTTTTCAGCGTGTTCACCCGCAGATAGACATCCGCAGGTTTGTTCAGGGTCTCGCGGATGGCAGGCCAGGCTGCGCCGAGTTCGCGGCCCAGGCGGGCTTCCATCCAATCTGGAATGGAATGGCGCAGGGCAGGGGAGACCTCTTGCTTGGACCGTTCGATGATGGATGCCCGGCGGACGCCATTCACTTCATCAAAGAACGGCAGTTCGTTTTCCGCCATGATCCAGTAGGCGCTCCAGACGTGCCAGAGTTTTTCCGGAGTGAGAAGTTCGGGATGGTTGTGCTCAGAATCTGGCAGGCCGGCGAGGTGCCAGTACCAACGCCAGTGGCGGACGATTTCGTAAATGGCTTCCGCGAAGAGGCGGCGGTCGCGGCTGCCCCATTTCGGGTGCCTTTTGAAGGCGAACTCCACCACCTTGTCGGCGTAGCGGCGGTCCACAAAGACGTCCCGCAGGGAGCTGATGATCTGGGCGATGAGGTGGTAGTGCAGTTTCACAGGTAGGACCGTTCCGTTCGCCTCGGATGGGGCGAAGTGCAAGCCGTCCGTGGGGCAATAGCGCACGTAGGGGGCCGAATGGGCCCTCTTCTCGGTGGTCAATGCGTGCGGGGAGCCTGTGATCAAGCCCCCCGATCTGGCCTAGCGGGTTAAGCCGGGACGACGCTGCGGATCTGTGTGGCGATGCCCAGGAAGGCTGCGGAAGCCGCAGAGTCTGTGACGTCTTCGAGGGCGATGGGGTGACCTTCATCACCAGCTTCGCGCACGGTCATCTCGATGGGGATCTGGCCCAGCAGCGGCACGCTGAGGCGCTTTGCCTCGTGCTCACCGCCGCCTTTGCCAAAGATGTGGTAGATCTGGCCATCGCTGGGGCAGAGGAAGTAGCTCATGTTCTCGATGATGCCGAGGATGGGCACGTTCACTTTCTGGAACATGGAGACGGCCTTGCGGGCATCAATCAGGGCCACTTCCTGGGGGGTGGTGACGATGACTGCCCCGTCCAGAGCCACGGTCTGCACGATGGTGAGCTGGATGTCTCCAGTGCCCGGAGGCAGGTCAATGATGAGGTAGTCCAGATTATCCCAGGCGCACTGGCGGAGGAACTGCTGGGTGTATTTGGTGGCGATGGGGCCACGCACGATCACGGCGGCGTCATCTTCCAGGAGGAAGCCCATGCTCATGAGCTGGATGCCGTATTTCTCGATGGGGACGATCTGCTGCTCCTCATTCTGAAACGGGCGCTCGGTGGTGCCGAACATGTGGGCAATGCTGGGGCCGTAGAGGTCGCAATCGCACAGGCCCACGCGGGCACCTGTTTTGGCCAGGGCCACGGCGAGATTGGAGGCGACGGTGCTTTTACCCACGCCGCCTTTGCCGGAGCCGACGGCGATGACTTTTTTTACGCCAGGAATGGAGGATTTCGGAAGCCGGTCGGCTGAGCCTGCCACGGGGTTTGGCGGCTCCTTGATGTCGAAATTCAGCTTGGCCTCAGTCACGCCGGGCAGCTTTTGCAAAACGTCCACCGCCTGTTCGTGGATGAGGCGCGGGATATTCGGATCGCGCGTGGCGACGGAAATCTCCACGGTGACCTTGCCGCCTTCGATGAGGATGTCTTTGACCAAGCCAAAGGAAATGATGTCGCGGCTGAAGCCTGGGTAACGTACCTGGGCCAGCGCCTGGCGGATGTCGGAGTCGGTGGGCATATCGGGGGTTGGGATACGCTTCGCTAACGGCGGCGGGACAAAACTCAAGCGGGTTTCCTTCTGACCTCGAGAGACAGATTGGGACATCCAAAAATCATCTTGGTGACGTTATTATCAGTGAGACAACCAAAAACTCCCAAGTAAGAGGCGTAGGCTGGAAACAGCCTGCGCTTCTTCATTTTAAGGGATCACTCAAACAGATCCGGATACATCTCATGGGCCATGGTCCGGCTCAGGCCCAGGATTTCCTTGGGGCAGCCGAGATGGCGGCAGGCATCGATGATGGAGCGGCATTCGGAGGCATTCAGCTTGCGGATGGCATGCTTCACTCGGGAAATCTGGCCTGTGGAGACGCTGAGTTCATCCAAACCGAGGCCGATGAGAAGTGGCAGCACTTCCACATCTGCCGCCATTTCACCGCAAATGCACACGCGGATGCCTGCCCGCCGGGCGGCCTCCACGGTCAGCGCGATGAGGCGCAAGACGGCCGGGTGGGTGGGGCTGTAAAGATCTGCCACACGTTCATTCAGACGATCCACCGCCAGGGTGTACTGAACGAGGTCATTGGTGCCGAGGCTGAAGAAATCCACCTCAGTGGCGATGAGGTCCGCCGTGAGGGCAGCGCTGGGAATTTCGATCATGGCGCCGATCTCCACCTGCTGGGGAGGCGGGTAACCTTCGGCACTGAGTTCATTGGCGCATTCGGCCAGCAGTTCCTTGGCGGCGCGCACCTCGCCCACGTCGCTGACCATGGGGAACATGATGCCGATGGGGCCATGGGCGGCTGCCCGCAGCAGGGCACGGAGCTGGCGTTTGAACATGTCCCGGCGGCCCAGGGAAACGCGGATGCCCCGCCAACCGAGAAAGGGGTTTGGCTCCTGCTCGCTGGCCAGTTGCTCGTCCACCTTGTCTCCGCCGATGTCCAGGGTGCGGAAGATGACCTGCCCAGGGGCGATGACTTTGACGGCGCGGGTGTAGTTGTCCGCCAGCCAGTCCTCGGTGCCTGCGGGATCTTCCAGGTAGAGGAATTCGGTGCGGAACAGGCCCACATGGGCAGCGCCGCTGTCGCGGATGTCGCCCATTTCTTCCACGAATTCCGCATTCGCCCTGACCTGGGTGGACATGACCTCCAGCGTCACGGAGGGCTGGGGCCGG
>DMMK01000001.1 GCA_003453085.1 Verrucomicrobiales bacterium | reverse complement strand
TGCGCCTTGGTGCGGCTGGTGGAGGCAGGCAGCAGGACGACGGGCTTATCCGGGGTGGGTTCGGTATCGTCGCTGTCTTTTTTGAGCAACGGATCCGAAGACAGTCTGCCTGCGATGAGTGCCCGGAGCGTTTCACGGCTGGCCGTGTTGACATTCACATGGCCATCAATTCGCACAAGCGGCCCGGTAATGCGGGCAGCATCCAGCGAGTTGCTGTCCCCACAATGGAACAGGTCTAACAAAGAGGAGGATGCAAGCCCGCGATGGACGGGGCGACCCGAATCCGGTTGGGCGCGATAGTCAGGACGGAAGAGGCTGTGCTCCATACGGCCGATGCGCAGCGTGTTGCCACCGCAGAAGCGTTTGTGGGCATCAAGTTCATTGGAACTGGGATCAATTTTAATTGCCCCAGGCCGGATGTCGGCATGCTCATCATATTCAAGGAGGTCACTCTTGGGCATATTGGAGTCGCTCCAGGTGGTGCCACGGGGACTCCACATGACGGGATCGAAAATGTGGCCCAGTTCTGTGGTGCTGTAAAAACGTCCGGCATTGGAAATGCGCTGCACAAACTTCTGCCGTTCCGCCAAGCTGTTGGTGGGATTGACAGGTGATTGCATGGTGATGTCATCCGGATTGCGATCGAAAGAGCCGACACGTGTCGGGCAAGGGAGACTGTTGTGACCGCCATCAGGCCAGAGGTAGGTGCGCGCCTCACCAGCCAAATTTTCAAAACGGCGGAAGTTGCGGCCCCAGGGGCTGGAGCCGTCATCGTAGTCAATGACTTCCTGATGATAGTCAATGTAGTAGGCGGCGCGAGTATCACCGACATTGAAGGCCCAGTCATTGTCGCGCAGGCGGTAGGAGAGCCCCGGCTGGTTGACATTGAACCGCTGGCGCACACTGAGGTTGGAACTCATCTGATAACGTTCCAGCGGAGCAAAGGGCATGTCCACGACGGTGTAGTCGTTGGTGCCTGATGGGCGGAAGGCGAGCCGGTAACGACTTTCGCGATCATCGTTGCCATTGGCGGGCTGGCCATAATACTGCACCCCGGTGATATTGCCCTCAGCGCCGCCATCCAGCCTGAAGCGCACGGGATCAAAGGCGATGACACGGATTTCGTTAGGCCGGAGGGTGATGGTCTGTGGAGTGAACCACAGCCCGTTCAACCCGGAGATTTCTTCAGGCTTGCCAGAGACAGTCAGGCCGAGTGAGGACATGACGGGGTAGCTGCGCAAGCCCACGGAGAAACGACCGCGATATTCAAAGCAGCAGGTTATCTCACCTGTGATTTCTTGGTTCGTGGGATTCCAGAGTTCTACATAGTCGGTCAGGGAACATTCCACCTCACGCGAAAGGAAACGCTCGAACCGATGACGCTGCCAGTATTCGTTCACCAGGGGATGGGCATCGGTTCCCCGGTACTCAATGTTAGCTTCGTCCGATTCGCTGCCAGCGCCGCCGAAAGCGACGTTGATGGAGGGGAGGGCATCTTTGTCCGCATAGTCGATCATGCCGGCCGCCAAGTTTTTGAGGTAGGCCATCTGGTGTTCATCACGCTGGGTGAGCGCCACCCGGCGAGGCAGCGGATATCCGCCACCACGCTGGCTGAATTCTGGCAGATAACGGTCAATGTGCCTGGCCATGCGATCCACCTCGGTGGACATGGTGTTATGGGTCGTGGGACCCACGTCTGCACCGATCTTGTTCAAGACCTCGTTGAGATTGATCTTGCGCTCGCCGCCGTAGGCGAAGCCCGGTCCATGAGGCACCAGGGCGAGTTCATCATAGGGGGCAAGGTAACCGGTGGTATTTTCCTCAAGCGCCCGCAGTTGCTCATCAACCAGTGAGCCATTGGGAAGACGGGCCGTCGGGCCACTCAACCGCGCCGGGTCCAGGCCGGGCCATTCCGTGAGAGGATCGGGGGCGATCAGCAGTTCCCGCCACATGTCTGGACTGAAGGAAAGTCGCTTGGAATTGATGGCGGTCAGCCGCCTGTGCATGGCATTGATGCTCTGAGGAGTGCCGCCGGAGGTGAGTGGCTCCACATCCGGTCGCAAGAGAGTCCAGACGGAAGAGGGGCTCCGCCGCCAGCGGCCACCGGGATCAATGAACAGGCCTGGCACAAAAGGAACCGGCCCGGGCACCACTTCATTCACCAAATCAGTGGGGTGATAAGGCAGGTCCTTGTCACGATCATGAATGCCTGCATTGGCCAGGCTGAGTTTGCCCTGCAGATCCTCTACATAGAAGGAATAACGGGCGACCAGTTTTTCTTCACCTTCCTCTCCCTCAGCGGCATCTTCGCCTTCTGCCTCAGATTCTCCAGGGTCCGAAGGAAGACGAAGCTGCATCCAATAACGAGGGACACGGGCCATCCAAGGGGCGGGTGCAGGAAGCTTTCGCGCTTCGATTTCGCTGGCCTCCACCGATGGTCCGACGGCGGGATCTGTGGAAGGTTTCTTTTCGAACTCCGAAGCCGGCATTTGCAGCTTGTCACCTGCGGGAGGGCTGGCCACGCCTGAGGCCAGGGGCTGGTATTTCCACTGCTTAGCCGTGGCATCGTAGTTGGCCACCATGAGCATTTCGCGCGGGCGTTGCTTCTCATCCAGCGCAGGCGAAAGGGGGGCGGAAAAGACCACCCCCAATTCATCGGCCAAAGCCCCTTGCAGCATAAGACCGACACGGTCGAGACCGGACTGCACGGCAAGATCTGCCTGCTCCACGGCATCGTAGCTGGCTGAGGTCTGACTTTCGCGCGAGACAATCCCATAAAGTCCCACCACCAGGATGGTCACAGCCGCGAGGATGACCAAGGTCACCACCAGGGTAAAACCCCGCCTCGGAGGGCGACCGGGGCCACCCCCATCACCATTCAATGTTAGACTTCTCAAGCACTGCGCGGTGGCAGGACCTGAAGGATCACCAAGAGGGACGTGGGGGGGGGAGGTAAACATCAGGGG
>DMMK01000609.1 GCA_003453085.1 Verrucomicrobiales bacterium | reverse complement strand
ATAAAAGACAGTTCGCATCTCCTGCGCAGCTTTCGGCTGGACACGGAGTTAAACCTTGCAGCACCATCCAGGGTGCTGCCCGATGAAACTTCTCTCCAGCTTTCGCGCCAAGCTCATCCTGACGATCTTTCCCGTCGTCGCAGGGGTGACGACGGGAGCGCTCATGCTGGCGGAGTGGAAGTTCAGCGCGACCTACCAGCGACTGTTTGAGGAGCAGTTCGAGAGCCAGATCACGGCCGTGACGCTGGCCAAGGCCCGCCGGTTCAATGCCCTTTCTACCGTCCTGGAGCGCATGGCCCAAAAGCCAGAGGTGATCCAGGCTATGAAGGAGGGCGACTTTGCCAAGGCGGGACGGGATCTGCGACCCGCCCTGGAATCTCTGGCCCAGGAGCGGCTGCAGAATGAATTCACCAACCTGGGCCGGCTGCCACCCCCGCCCGGAGAAAACAGGGATGACAGGCAGCGTAGCCCTCGGGGAGAGCCGCAGCGGCCCCCAAACGGAGGCCAATCAGCCCCCTTCATCGCCCTGATCAATGCTGAAGGGCAATTTGTCATGAATCAGCGGCCACGCAGCGGCAGTGCGGTGGCGGTCTTTCCAGGGCAGTCCGTAGAGACGATGCAAATTCGCCGCAACTCCGACAAAATCCCCTGGCTGAGCGATCACAAGTTTGAAGAGATACTCAATCAGCAAGAGGTGGGTTACCTCCTGGTCGAAGCGGGTGAACGTCGGGGAGAGCAGGTGCGCGAGGTCTTCATCACCCCGGTGAAGGATCCCCAAAACGGCACCTTTCTGGGAGGCCTCGTCTTTGGGCTCCCCCTTCCCGCCATCGCCGACCGGGTATTGTATGAACAGACGCGACGCAGTGACTACGGCGAGATCATGGGCGGTATTTTCATCGAAGGAAAGCTAGTCTCCACCACCGTGCCGGAAAACCAAAAGGAGGTCATTGAAAAAGCCATTGCCGAATCGCTCGGTCGCACAGGCCAGGACAATCAGGAAATCCTGCTGCCCATTGGGAATGCCCCGCATCGGCTCATTTACCGAGTGCTAAATCCTGGCAGTCCCTTCCCGCAGGCCGTACAAGTAAACTTCTATTCGCTGGCTGCCTTGCGTCATGAGATCCACGACCTCAGGCGCAGCGCCATCAGCCTCACGGTCATCGCACTCCTGGTAGCCTTGGCCCTGGTAATGCTGATTTCTCGCAACCTTTCCGGGCCTATCAGGAACCTCGTGACAGCCGCACAAGAGATCGAGCGCGGCAATTATGACATACGGGTGCATGTGACGCGGGATGAGGTGGGCCACCTGGCACACGCTTTTAACGACATGGCCGCCGGATTGGCCCTCCAGGAAAAGTACCGCAGCATCCTGAACGCCGTCGCCGACCGCACCGTGGCGGAAAGGCTGATCGAAAACCGTGAAGCTCTGGGCGGGGAGTTGCGGGATGTGGCCATGCTGTTTTGCGACATCCGTGGCTTTACTGCCCTGACCGAAAAAATGCCCCCGCATGAGGTCATCGAGCTGCTCAATGAACATATGACCCTTCTCACGCAAGTGGCCTATGATCACGGAGGCATCGTGGACAAGTTTGTCGGGGACCTCATCATGGTCCTTTTTGGCGCGCCCATCACCACCGGAAATGATGCCCAGCGCGCCGTGGCATGCGCTAAGGCGATGCTTAATGCACGGCACAGCCTCAATCAAAATTGCCAACACCCGCTGGAGATTGGCATTGGCATCGCCACTGGAAATGTCGTGGCCGGCTGCATGGGATCCGACCAACGCCTGAGCTACACCGTCATTGGCCATCGGGTGAACCTAGCGTCCCGCCTTTGCAACATTGCCCAGGCAGGAGAAATCGTGGTGGATGCGGACACTGCCCGGGAACTAGCCCCAGACACCGCCATCACAGCATTGCCAGCCACACAACTGAAAGGCATATCAGCCCCTGTGGAGGTCTTTCGCATCAACTGATGCAGGACGGCTCCACAGGTCACCCATAAGGACGATCAGACTTCGGCACCTTTGTGGCCGAGCTGTTTCACCGCCTTGTTAAGCTGATCGTATTCGATCGGCTTCTTGATCACGGTCACCGGGCCATGGGAGAGAATCCGGCTCAGGATTTCGCTGTCTGGATAACCCGTGATGACCACGATAGGCAGATCCGGATACATTTCCTTCAACTGGGAATAGACTTCATCACCAGGAACGTCAGGAAGCTTCAAATCAAGGAAGACAAAGTCAAAGCGCTGCTTTTTCGCCATGCTGATGGCCTCTGCACCCGTGCCCACGACTAGACGTCCAAAGCCAGCTTTCTTGAGGAACTGCTTAAAGAGGGCCTGCAATGCAGGATCATCGTCCACGACCATGACTGTGGGCTGGCCCGATTCGTCTTCCTTACGAAGCACGTCACGATCAAGCAGACTACGCTTGATGCGCCAGCGGCCACCAATCTGGACAGCAGGCAACTGGCCACGCTGGACGAGATAGTACACCGTCGGGAGAGGGATGCGCAGGTACTCAGCGGTCTCTTTCACCGTCATGAGTTCAGGGGAGGGTAGTTCGGCCATAAAAGTGTTGTGATAAAAATGAAGATTGCTCCAAGTCATTGCGAGCAATTAAGCAAAATCAGAATTGAGTCGAAGTTGCTATATAATTACCATGACGGCAAGCCTATTTTTGCAGATTTTAGCGATCTTGAAAATAATCATGACTAGCAAATTTGAGAAATGCACCACAACTGCGCCTTAACCGAACTCATTTTCAAGAATCGCACCTCTTTTGAGTCGGTCGTGAAGAAGTGCTAATATTACTCTAAAATTTAGAAACTTGAGAAAAAATAATGTTCAAAGAAAGTGACTTTCATGCTTTCCTTCCCTTTTTAGGGCTTCATAAACAACGTGTTAGCCTGGGATAAGACTTCCTAACAGAGCTCCTAAGGAATGGCTTCTTCTAAGCGATTGCCGGATTTCGAGCTTCATCGAATCGAGGATTCAGTCAGACATCGAAGAAACGGCATCCCGGTTATCCACAGTCGCAGAGGACTCTTGAGGTGGCAGTCTCAGACCAGGTTCATTCAATTATGAATCAAATCCCTTGGGAATTGGGTGAACAGGGACTCCACGAATCTAAATCGATCCGCATTTCGGCGCTGGTCAGGACCGAACATTTCATTCCTTGAACATCATACACTGTGCAAATAGCCATACATAGCCAATGCACAATAGTAACAGTATGAGATAGGGCCAGTGGGGGCAGAATTGATCAGTGCAAACCTTTGGCAAAGAGATTTGGTAAAAGATGAGGCATAGATGGCCCTTCACTATCTCCGATCAAGCTGACAAAAAAGGTGCCTAATCGGAGACTGGGTTTTGGCCGCTAAGCTCGGGAGTGCGTTGGCTCAGCCGCCTTCGTTGCCCAGTTATTTGGTTCCAAAGCTCGTTAGGACAGGTTCTTTTCGCCTTGTCGTCCTACGACAAAAGCGGGCAAAACCAGCATCATTTCGGAACTCATTGTTAACTACACTAGGCGATTATACCACATGGGTGCCAGGCCAAAATGGCCCAGGACGAAAGCCATGGGGTGGAGAATCAGGATGACCGGATCAACCTTATACGGGCCAGTGGCAGTGTGACCATCCCACTTCCTTAATGCTGGTGGCTGCCTTGAACCCCTGTCAGTGCGGGTTCTACGGCGACACGAGACGCGACTACAGTTGCAGTTCGATGATGGTGCAGAAGCGCCGGCAGCACTAAGAAATAGAAGTCGCGGGAGAAGGACAGCTTGGGCAAACATCCGACCTGCTCCCACACTCCTCCAAAGCGCAGCCAGATGAGAGTGAAAATGGCTTCTCCATCAAGAACTTGCGCCCTTTGAATGAATTACCGCTCGCATGACCTGCCTCGAAGTTTGAGCCAATATTTATGAGCGTGCTGGGTGCGCCCGCAGGTTGGGTACTTGGATTTGCTTCCGAGTTGAAGTGACTGTTTGACCTTTGTTTTGGCAACCAGCCATGACCGAAGTCGCTGAAGGCTTCAAGTGGGCTACCGAACAGAAATCCGTTTCAGTCATTCCTGTGTATTCGGAATTGCACCAAAACGTCCAATCAAAAGGCCAGACATGCTTCTCCATAAAACATGACCGGAGTTTTGATGAGATATCCCCTGCCCTTCTTCCTCAGCACACCGGGAAGAGGCCATCATGAAAAGCGGAGGTGAGAAACAGGCAACAAAAAGGGTGCCAATTTTCAGAGGCACCCTTTTCATCAAATTTTTGATTTAGCTCAGAACAACTCACTCACCGGCACAGGTGTCAAATCATGGACTCCTTTGGGGAACATGCGTTTGCGGAAGGTCAACAGCTCCGGCTCGCCTTCCGTGACCAACACCACATGCTCATAGTGCGAGCTCGGTTTACGATCCTGGGTGATAGCCGTCCATTTGTCAGCGAGAACCCGTGTCTTGCCCGTTCCCATGTTGACCATGGGTTCGATCGCGAGCGTCATGCCAGCTTTCAGGCGTGGACGCTCTCCCTTGACTCCGTAATTTGGAACCTCGGGCTTTTCGTGCAGCTTCCGGCCAACGCCGTGTCCTACAAATTCTCGCACGACCGAATAACCGTACTGGATCACGTGCTCTTCCACCGAGGCGCAAAGATCGCCGAGCATCCAACCATCCCGAGCGTGATTGGCCGCAATGTGAAGGGACTCTTCAGTGGCAGCCAAAAGATGCAGGGTTTCCTTGGCCACATTGCCGACAGGAACGGTCAGGGCATTGTCGCCAATCCATCCATTATACTCGATTCCGACATCGATCTTAACAACGTCCCCATCCTGGATCACACGAGGACCGCCAATCCCATGAATGATCTCTTCATTGATGGAAATGCAGATGTGTCCCGGGAAGCCACGATAACCGAGGAAAGCACTTTTGCAGCCTCGGGCCTTCATTTCAGCAGCCGCAAAGCGATCCACTTCACCCGTGGTGACTCCGACGTGAGCCTGAGCCGCTGTTTTGAGCAGGACGTCACGGGCCATCTGACAGGCTTCGCGGATCCCCTGCTGCTGGGCACCGTGACGAATCGGGATTTTGTTGCTGCTGAGAAGTCCCATGAATCAGATCACATGCCTTTGTTGTAGATCAGCCAAGCCACGCCCAAAAGGGTGATCAAAGCGATGCCAGTCCACAGGACAGCAACGGTGGTCGGATTGGCCACTTCACCCGTCTGCTGCGTGCGGTCAAAACGGCCACGGATACGTCCCTTTTTGAGGAAACCGTCATAATGGCTTTTGAGCAGGTGGGTTTCGATCTGACGCATGACATCAAGGACCACGCCAACAAGGATGAGGAGGCTGGTGCCGCCAAAGAACTGAGCGGTCTGCGGGGCAATGCCTAGGAGGGCACTGATCACGCCAGGCATCACATAAAGAGCGGTGAGGAAGATGGCACCTGCGAAGGTGAGACGGCTCATCGTGAAGTCGAGGAAGTCGGCCGTTGGCTTGCCTGGGCGGATGCCAGGGATGTAACCACCGCTCTTTTTCAGATCTTCAGAAATCTGAGTGGGCTGGAACATGGTAGCGACCCAGAAATAGCTGAAGAAGAAGATCAGTGCAGCGGAAAGGCCGTAATAGATCCAGCCAGAAGCGATAGCCTGGGAAAAACGCTGCACCCAACCCACATGTGGGAACATGGAAGCGATGATGGATGAAGGGAAAAGCAGGATCGCCTGGGCAAAGATGATCGGCATCACCCCAGAATAATTGATTTTCAAAGGCAGATACTGAGTCTGGCCGCCATAGACTTTGCGACCAACCACGCGTTTCGCATACTGGATGACGATTCGTCGGGTGGCCTGAGTCAAAGCAATGACACCTGCGATGACGATAATCATGAAGGCGAGGAGAAGCACCAGCGTCGCCGGCTTGCTCATGTCACCATCCACGTTACCAACATAAGTCTGCCACACCTGGACCATGGCACCCGGAAGGTCGGAGACGATATTCACACAGATCAGCAGGGAGACACCGTTGCCAATGCCGCGATCAGTGATCATTTCGCCAAGCCACATCATCAGCATGGTACCTGCAGTGATGGTAATCACGGAAGGAACCACAAAGCCCCAAAAACTGAAGTCAGGGGACCAGGGGACGCTGAAGGCGTTCAATGGTCTCATTCAGACCACCCAGGAAGATGTTCTGACCAGGATTCTGCAGGGACTGAGCCAGCAGGTAACCCTGGAAAAGGCAAAGGACGATGGTCGCGATGCGCGTATATTGGGTGATTTTCTGCCGACCACCATCTTCACGGGCCAACTTGCTGAGTCTCGGCACCACGGCGGTGAGGAGCTGTAACATGATGGAAGCGCTGATGTAGGGCATGATGCCGAGGGCGAAAATGGCACAGTTTTGCAGGCCACCACCGCTAAAAACGTTCAACAGCGCAGCCACCTGGGCAGCTCCAGAGCCGGCGTCTGCCGTGCGGGTCTTGATCCACTCGTCGAGCACGGTGACATCCACGCCCGGAAGGGTGATGGAAGCACCAATGCGGACGATGACGATCATCGCCAGCGTGAACAGAATTCGGGAACGCAGGTCAGGGACTTTGAAGCTGTTGGCAAAAGCAGAAATCATGAGAAAGGGGAGTATAAGAAAGCGGGCCTAGCCATCTAACAACCGGAAAGGTTGATTGGTGACTGGCCCGCTGACGGGTTGAGTTAGATCTGAAATGATCAGGCTGCGACTGTGCCGCCAGCCTTCTCGATCTTCTCGCGGGCCGAGGCGCTGACATTCTTGATTTCGATGGTCAGCTTGCGGCTGAGGTCACCAGAACCCAGGATCTTGATCGCATCGCAGTTGCGGTTGACGATGTTGTTCTCACGAAGCAGAACTTCATTGATCACCGTGCCGTCTTCGAAGGCATTCAGAGCGCTCACGTTCACGACTTCATAGACGTCGCGGAACTGAACATTGCTGAAACCCTTCTTGGGGAGACGACGGTGAAGTGGCATCTGACCACCTTCGAAGCCTGGACGGATACCGGCACCTGCACGGGCTTTCTGACCTTTGTGTCCTTTACAGGAAGTCTTGCCGTGGCCGGAGCTTTCACCGCAACCGATGCGCTTGCGGCGCTTTTTCGCCCCTGGGCGAGGTTTGACGTCTTGGAGTTGCATACTGATTTGAAAATTAAACTTTGAACTTGGGGATCAATTAGAGAGCTTTCTTCTCTTTGATCTCTTTGCCGCGAGCGCGGAAGATTTCGTCTCTCGGGCGAAGGGCGCTCAGAGCAGCGAGGGTAGCCTTGACGACGTTGGCATGGTTGCTGGAACCCAGCGACTTGCCGATCACGTCTTTGACACCTGCTGCTTCAAGCACTGCACGTGCACCACCACCAGCAATGATGCCAGTACCTGGAGTTGCAGGCTTCAACATGATGCGACCGCCACCGTGCTCACCGATCACTTCATGAGGGATCGTGTTGTTGTTCAGGTGCACGCGGTTCATGTTCTTGCGTGAAGATTCGGTAGCCTTCTTGATCGCGTCAGCGACTTCGTTAGCCTTGCCGAATCCCCAGCCGACTTTGCCCTGCTGGTCACCAGCAACAACGAGTGCGGAGAAACTGAAACGACGACCACCTTTAACGACCTTGGCGCATCGGTTGATGTGCACCACTTTTTCAATGGAGTCCGGGCGGGAATCGCCTGAGGATTCACCGTTGGCGGGACTGAATGTAGCTGCTGCCATAAATGGGATTCGTCGAGATTAGAATTTCAGACCTTTTTCGCGGGCGGCGTCGGCAAGTGCTTTCACTTTGCCGTGATAGGTGAAGCCACCGCGATCGAAAACCACGGCTGTGATGTTTGCGGCCAGGGCGCGCTCAGCAACAGCCTGTCCCACCTTGGCGGCGGTAACGCTGTTGGCGCGGCTTTCGCCGAAGCCTTTTTCCTTCGTGGAAGCAGACACAATGGTCTTGCCTGCCACGTCGTCAATGAGCTGAGCATACACGTTGGAGTTCGAAAAATAAACTGCCAGACGTGGACGCTGAGGAGTGCCACTGGGGGTCTTGCGGATGCGCGCGTGGATACGGCAGCGGGTGGGGTTGGG
>DMMK01000587.1 GCA_003453085.1 Verrucomicrobiales bacterium | reverse complement strand
CCTTCAATGACGCATTTGTCCAACTCGGCGAGCCGCAGCATGGCCAGGGCCAGCTCCTCTTCGCCGATCATCACCATGCGATCCACCAACGGGCGGGCGATGGCCAGGGTATGCTGTCCGGCCTCGGCCACTGCCAGGCCATCGGCCAGGGTGTAGCGGGTGGTGATGCGCACGGGCGCATCGGAGGCCAGGCCTGCGGCAAAGCAGGCGGCATTGGCAGGTTCCACCCCGATGATCTGGAGATCCGGTTTCAAAGCGCGGAGCACGGTGGCCACGCCCGCCAGCAGGCCGCCGCCGCCCACAGGCACGATGATGGCCTCGGCATCGGGCACCTGCTCCAGAATTTCAAAGGCCATGGTGCCCTGGCCGGCGATGACCTGGGGATCGTCAAAGGGATGGATGTAGGTGAGCTGACGCTAGGCAGAGAGGCGGTCGGCCTCCTGGCGTGCTTCATCAAAGGTATCTCCATGCAGCACCACGGTGGCCCCGAACTGGCGGCAACGGGGCAGTTTCACCAAGGGGGCGAAACGGGGCATAACGACGGTGACCGGGATGCCGAGCGCCCGTCCGTGCCAGGAAAGGCCCAGGGCGTGATTGCCTGCGGAGGCGGCGATGACTCCGCGGGTCGCCTGTTCCGGAGTGAGCTGGGAGAGGGCATTGCGTGCGCCGCGTTCCTTAAAGCTGCCCGTGCGCTGCAGGTGCTCCTGCTTGCAGAAGATGCGTGCCCCGGTCAGTTCGCTGAGCGCGGCGGATTCGACGCAAGGGGTGCGGGTGACCGCCCCATTCAGGCGGAGACGTGCCGCCATGATGTCTGAAAGCGGGACGGAATGATCGGTAGGGGCATTCATGAGAAGGGAGAAAACAAAAAACCCTGAGCGGCGAGGCTCAGGGTGAAGGAAAGAAGGGCGTTTGATGAAGTTTGCGCACGTCTATTCCTGCCCTGAAGGGGCACCAATAATGATCGGGAGGATCGGCATGGAGATGGAAAGGCGAAGACGCATGTCAGCCAGAATGATGCCTGAACGAGGGCCCTGTGTCAAGGCCGGGCCCGGAAAGGCTGCCGACCGCCGAGGGCGGGCCAGGAGTACACTCGACTTTTCCTTGTCCCCAGCGCTTGTGCGTATCATAGAAACAACCTTCCATGCACGCCGACGACTTTTCCCCGATGACTGCCGCCCAGGTCCGCTACCTGCGGGATGAACTGCATGCCCAGGGCAAGAAGCTGGTCTTCACCAACGGCTGCTTTGATCTCCTGCATGCCGGGCATGTGCGCTATCTGAACGAGGCGCGGGCGCTGGGAGATGCGATGGTGGTGGCGCTGAATTCGGATGAATCCGTGCGTGAGCTGAAGGGGCCCACGCGCCCGATCAACAGTGAAAACGACCGTGCCGAAGTCATGGCGGCCCTGCGCGCGGTGGATGCCGTGGTGATCTTTGGCGACAAGCGAGCCACGGCCCTCATTGAGACCATCCAGCCGCATATCTATGCGAAGGGCGGTGACTACACAGTGGACTCGCTGAACCCCGAGGAACGGGCGGCACTGGACGCGGCCGGGACGGCCATCCGCATCCTGCCGCTGGTGCCGGGACGTTCGACCACACGCACGGTGCAGCGCATGACCTGCGAAGCGGCGGGTAGCCGCCTGCGCATCGGGGTGCTGGGCTCTGGCGAGGGGTCCAACCTGCGTGCCATCCTGGCGGCTATCACGGCCGGGACTTTGCAGGCGGACATCAGCGTGGCGCTTTCAGATCAGGCGGATTCTAAGTTCCTTCACATTGCCCGTGAAGCGGGGGTGCCCGCCATTCATGTGGACGGTGGGCCGAATCCGCGCCGGTTTGGCGATGCGGCGCAAAAGGAGATCGCGGAGCATCTGCAGCGTGCCCAGGTGGATGTGGTGGTGCTCATCGGTTTCATGCGCATTCTCAAGGAGCCGACGCTGAGCCTGTATGCGGACCGAATCGTGAACGTCCATCCATCCTTGCTGCCCAAGCACAAGGGCGCGAATGCGCCGCAACTGGCCATCGAAGCTGGGGATGCGGAGACGGGCTGCACGGTACACCTGGTGACGGCGGAGATTGATGCGGGACGAATCCTGGCCCAGGCGACGGTGCCAGTCCTGCCTGGAGATACGCCGGAGAAGCTGCATGCGCGCATCAAGGAGCAGGAGCACAGGCTGCTGCCCCAGGTGCTGGCGGAGTGGAAGAAGTGAACGTGTTTTTGGTTAGGGTGGGGCAGCAAGGTCGGCTTTGAAGCCTAGGGCTGAAGGATTGTTGCGGCGGGTTCGGGCGTCGCTCTGCGACGCTTCGTTACGAGGAAACACGAAGCCGTTTTTCCCGGCCTTGAAAGGCCGGGCTACGATACGGTTGCCGCTCTG
This sequence comes from Verrucomicrobiales bacterium, assembly GCA_003453085.1. Classification (GTDB taxonomy): domain Bacteria; phylum Verrucomicrobiota; class Verrucomicrobiia; order Verrucomicrobiales; family Verrucomicrobiaceae; genus Prosthecobacter. The sequence continues at coordinate 1,342 of DMMK01000587.1, read as the reverse complement.
CGGCACCCTGGAAGTCGGCTCTAAACTTTGTGGTTAGGCTGTGGCACTCTGCGGCGCCCTGGAGGTCGTCTCTAAACTTGTTGTTAGGCTCTGGCCCCCTGCGGCATAGAGCCTGATCATCCAAGGATGAAGGAGGCAGACGGCTACTAGCCTTGAACCGCTTACTTTTTCGCGAGGGCTTCGAGGTAGTCGAGCAGGGAGGCGAATTCGCGGACGGTGAAGTTCATCATGAGGCCCGGAGGCATCATGGACATGGGGAGCTTCTGGCGTTCTTTGATGTCGGTCGTTTTGAACGTGAACTCCTGGGCGGCGATGTTGCGCAGCTTCACTTCGCTGGCTCCTTCGAGGGTGATGAAGCCCATCTGCTGAGCGCCGTCCTTCATCGTGATGAGTTCGCTGGCGAAACCCTGGGCGATGGTCTTGTTTGGGTCCAGGATGTTTTGGGCGAGTTCCGGGCGCTTGTAGGTCTGGGCGATGTTGCCGAGGTAGGGGCCTTTCTGCGCTTCAGATTCCTTGGTGGTGTGGCAGGCGATGCAGGTGGCGCGAGTGAAGATCTGCTCGCCCAGGGCGAGATCACCCTTGGTCTTGAGGACGGTGGCGATGACTTCTTCGGGCTTCAGGGTGGCGAGCTTCGGGGTCTTGTCTTCCACCTTGGTCAGGCGCATGGCCTTCATCGCGCGGTTGGCGGCGTCTTTGACTTTGGGATCTGGATCGTCCGTGGCAGCGAGCACTTTCGGTGCAGAGGCCATGTGCTTGATGGCGGAGATGGCATCGATGATCTGGACGCGGCGTTTGGCCTCCTGCCAGCCGTGGTCGAGGGCTTTTTGGGAAAGCTCGCGGGACTCGGGGCTGCCGGTGGTGCGTGCGGCGAGGTTCAGCAGGGCGGCATCGGCATAACGGGAAGTTGGGCCGTCGAGTTTCTCGGCGATCTGTTCGATGAGCAGGTGATGGTTTTCCAATTTTGGCGAAGCGAAGAAGGCGGCTGAGGCGGCTTCGAAGTCCTTGAAGGACTCCGGCATCTTCTGCATGGGGGCCAGGACCGCCAAGGTGGCGCTGACGCCCTCGGCGCTGTCGGTTTTGGTGAGGGCGATGATGGCCTGGGAAAGCAAAGTACTCGAGAGCTTTAGCTCGGGGGGATTGACGATGCCGGGATTGGACGTCGTCTGTTCTTTGGGAGTCTTGGCGAGCTGAAGCTCTTGAGTACTTTTTAAGACTCCCACCAACATCGGGATGGCATCGGCGGGAATGGTCTCGGCAACGGCGAGCTGGGCGACGGCATCGGGGATGACTTTGGGGTCGTGTTTGGCCAGTGTGAGGATGCGCTGGAGGGCATCGTTGGACT
>DMMK01000731.1 GCA_003453085.1 Verrucomicrobiales bacterium | reverse complement strand
GTGGCCACGCAGGCCAGGAGATCTGTGCCATCCACACTGTGCCCATCCACGCCGTAACCGATGGCGCGGTCCACCAGGTCTTCGCAGGCATACTGGCGGCTGGTGGGGGTGGAGTAAGCGAACTGGTTGTTGGCGATGCTGACCACGAGGGGTAGTCTTTCCACCGAGGCCATGTTCAGCCCTTCATGGAATGCGCCAGTCGAGGTGCCGCCGTCGCCGATGCTTGTGGCGCCCACACTGTCGCCCAGGGTGCCGCGCAGCCGCCGTGCAAACAAAGCACCGGCCACCACGGAAAGAAGGCTGCCCAGATGCGAAATCATGGCCATGCAACCCTCTTTCGGGCGGCCACGGTGGATGTTGCCATCACGGCCACGCATGGGCCCGGTGACCACGCCGAGGTAGGTGCGCATGGCGTCCAGAATCGGCTCGCCATAGGCCAGCCTTCCGGCTTGGTCACGGATCAGCGGGCCATAGATGTCCTTGCCATAACGGAGGTTGTTTCCCGCTGCGGCGCTGAAGGCTTCCTGGCCGCGACCGAGATAAACGCCGCCGACGATTCGGCCGCCAGCCCGGTAGAGGCTGCCGAGTTTCTCTTCCAGAATCCGGGAGAGAATCATGCAGCGCAAAGTCTTTAGAAAGTCATCACGCAGGTCCGCTGGAGCGGCAACATCAGGGCTGGGGAGCGTCGAGGTGGCAGGCACGGTGGAGATGGGTCATTTCGTCCGAATCTGAACGATGCGGATTTCGTAACGATGTTTTCACAGTCGTCCTCGGTTGTCCAGAGAGGAAAGCGGCCCTCTCTGAACAAGGACAATAGAGGATCAGGCCCAAAGATTCTCCGGATAGGCACCGGCGGCGACCAGGGCGCGGATGCTGGCGACGACGTCGGCCTTATCTTCAGGATAGGTGACCCCGAACCAGGAATCGTTGGATTCCAGCACCGTCACGTCGGCTTTGCCGTCGCGGATCAGGACGTCCACTTCCTTGGGCACATAGCACTCGGACTTGAGGTCGGTGCCGCTGGTTTCGAGGAACTTGGTGAAGGCGGCGCGCAGGTGGCCAAAGATGTCGGGCGTGAAGCCGAAGAAATTCATGGAGACGACTTCTTCGCCTGTCAGGGGAAGCGGAGGCTCACTCTCGCGGTTCTCAGCACCAGTCGGCGTGCGGAAGATCTTGGTCATTTCCGTGACGGAACTCAGCATGCCATCAGGACCACGGGTGCAGACGCCGCGTGCCACGCTGCCGTGGTCGGAGAGGGTGTTCTTCAGGTAGAAGCCGACCATGGAGTAGTGGCTCTTGCCATCGGCTGGGCGCTCGGAGGCCAGATCAGCACCAATCTTCGCAAAGGCGTCGCGACCGTAGAAGTCATCGGCATTGATCATCAGGAAGGGCTCGTTGACCACACCTTCGGCGGCGAGCACGGCGTGGGCGGTGCCCCAGGGCTTGGTGCGGCCTTCAGGCACGGTGAAACCGGTTGGGAGGTCATTGATGTCCTGGAAGGCATAGTCCACTGCGATGCGGTCGCCAAACTTGCTGCCGATCTGCGTGCGGAACTGCTCTTCAAAGTCGCGGCGGATCACAAACACCACTTTGCCAAAACCAGCGCGGATCGCATCGAACACGGAGTAGTCCAGCACCACCTCGCCCGAAGGGCCCATGGCATCAAGCTGTTTCAGACCGCCGTAACGGCTGCCCATGCCGGCAGCGAGGATGAGAAGGGTAGGTTTCATGAAAGAAAAGTGGAGGGTAAAATCGAGGGCCTGCACTCATGGGCAGGGCACGCGAGGCGTCAACTGACGTTGCATTGGCAATTTGCGAGAAACCGGCCGGTTCAGCCCAAGGCGGTCTTCAGCATTTGCAGGTCCTGAAGGAGGCGCACCATCTCATGGCCGGGAACTTTGCCGGGGGGCTTCAGGGCAGCTCGGATGCGCTCCGGAGGAATGAGTGAGATGGGGGCCAGCATCTGCACCAGGGCCTCATCATCCAGATTTCCCAAATGAGGATGCAGGCGCAGGGCACGGGCGCGGACGGCATCTGCTGCTGCTCCCAAAAGAATGTCCGGGCGCTGCATCCGATAAAAAAACTGCCCCAAGGCCCCGATGTGCTCGGCAAAGTGTTTGGTGTCATGCAGCACTACTTGGCGCATGGGCCCAAAGCGCGGCATGTAAACCCACAGCCAGATCACCGTTAGCAGGGCGAGGCCTATCAGGGGCATCCAGGCACGGGTCCACAGCAGGTTCCAGAAACTGCTCTGCAAAGTGACAATGAACTGCACGGAGCGCGGCTCGTCCCCGACCAAGGCCAGGAGCCAGCGGGCGTGGTCGTTTTCATCTAGGTAACGATTTCGCAGCGGACGCGCATGGTTTAGCACCGTCACCCGCCCATCGCCATGGACGAGGCTCAGGGCGGTCGCTTGCTCCACGGTGCCAGAGACTTCCTCTTCGGGGGCCAAAGAGCGGTTCAGGCTCAGTTTCAGCACATCCACAAAGTCCACCTCATAGGTCACCGGACCGATCTCCATCTTGCTACGCAAGGTTGGAACATCGGCGGGTTCATGCTGGGCGCTTTTTTCATCCTCAGTTTCGGCGGGCTTTTCTGTGGGGCTCTCCTTGGGCTTCGGGGCTGTCGCATCCTGAGGGGCTTCTTTTTTCTCAGGCTTGACCTGCTCAGGCTTGAAATTCTCCTGCAAGGTTTCGATCAGCGCTTTCAGATTGTCTGCACTTTCCACCTTCACACCGAGAGCCTCCAGCACGGGATCGGCCCGGTCTTCATTGCCCGTGTAGGCATAAGAGGCCATTTCGCTAAACATGCCCCAGTCACTGTAGGGCGCACAGCCAGCGACGGTATAAATCAGGTGCCCTCCCTCATGGGCCCAGTCCAGCAACTGGCGGGCCCGTGCCTCCGGCATGCCAGACTCGCCAGAGACAACGACCACGCCATCCCAGGCGTCGGGCAGTTCCTTCAGCGTCGGCAGGCGCTCGGCCTCATGGCCATAGACTTCGAGTAGTTGCTGCGCTGCGAGAAAGGGGTTCGTCCGGGCCTCGCCTTTGTAGCCCAGGGGAAGGGTGACTTCTTCCCAGTGACCACCGTCGCAGCCGGTGAGAAACGGAAGCAGCAGCAAGGCCATGGCCACACTGGCAAATACACGCTGGCGGGGCTTCGCGTGTGCCGTCACCGGAGCAAAGGGCCAGGTGCGGCAAAGGATTTCAAATTCAGTCTCGCCAGCCTCCTGGCCCGCATAGGCTGCGCGTACCCAGGCCAGCGTCAGTGGGCGAAAGAAATCCGTCACGGCTGCATCGCCCAAGCCGGCCACCTGTAGCAGGCAGTCATCCTCGGTATCACTGTCACGGATGGGCAGCCGCCGCTGTTCGACCAACCTTGAAAGCGAACCCCGGTATAGGAGGCTGAGGGCTTCCCGCAACTGGCCCTTGGCCCAGGCCGTACGGGCTGCTTTGACGATGTCTCCAGGCAAGCTCTCACTGGTGATGTCCAATCCCATGACCACACGAGGGCCGTTTTCCTGTGTTACCTTCACCCGGCCTGCCCCACCCCGGAAGAGGTGCTTGTTTAAGATCAGCCAGCGAATGCCCCAGCCCAAGAAGATGGCCACCACTGCAGAGACGATGCCGTAGAAAAGCCACCCGAGCCATCGGGGATCCCCCCGCATGGAGCCCTGAGTCCCTGTCTCCTTGGCCCCATTGGGAATCCACAATTGCTGGGTCCGGCTATGTTCTTTGAACTCCGGCTTTGCCAAGATCTCCTGAAGGGCTGTCTCCACCTCTTCCGTGGTCTGGCCGGGCGGTGTCTGCTGAGCTTGCAAGGCTACTGGCAGCAGGAGCAGAAGGGCCAAAGCTGCCGCAGCGAGGGGGCGCAGCCGGGCTGCCAGACGACGGAAGACCAGCTCAATGTCCCAGCCCTCGATCTTGGTGCGTGAATTCAGGTAG
>DMMK01000677.1 GCA_003453085.1 Verrucomicrobiales bacterium | reverse complement strand
AGCGATGACGGGGGATTCACCGATGCCGATCTTCTCCCCATGCATGAGGCCGAAGAAGGTGAGCAAGGCCCCGGTCAAGGCGAAGTAGGACCCGATGGCGAACTTCCGATCAATGACAAAGACCGCGATGGCAGGCAGGATCACCCCACTCAAAATAGCGCCACCGCCCAGCACCTCCAGGCCGTGATAGAGCACACCCACTTGGCCTAACTTCTCCAGCCCCACCGCTGCTGCATTTGTGCCGGCTGCGCCCAGGGAATTATCAATGAGCAACTTGCCCCAGGCCGCCAAGTGAGGTGTGAGGGCCAGGATGACCGCAGGCGCGTGGCTCTTCGGCGTTTCCTGGAAGGCCTGCGCCCCGATCAACATGCCGATGTAAAGCAGGATGGGTGAGATGGCCACGATGGGGATCAATGATGACATCAGCGAGATGACGCCAAAGGTGCAGAAGATAATGACCACCACCCCCGTGGCCGCCGAGTAGCCAATGCGCCCGCCCATGGCCTTCCACCCAGGGTGACCGATGTACACGGCATTGATGAAGGGATTGCCCAAGCTGCAACCGATGAGGCTGATGACACCGTCTGCTGTCAGCACACGTGTGGTGGGGAAATCATCGCCCGCCACCGCAGCGCTTTCGACCTTGTCTAGGGCCTCGACCAAATCATAAATCCCAAAAGGAATGGCGGTGACGAGGATCACCCCGAGAAACTCAAAGCCGGAAAAGATGTGACCAAAGGCAGGCAGTGGAATGGAGAAACCGAAGTTGCTAAAAGAGCCCGTCAGCTTGGCCAACGTCATGTCACCATAATTCAGACCGAAGAGGTTCGACCCCCAAGCGATGACACTGCCCACGGCAATGGCCACCAGACCCGCCGGGATGCCTTTGTAATAGCGCACGCCGCCGAACCAGCTCAGCAAGATGATGGCAAAGCAGACCACCCCAATGACAGGTGTGGTGAACATTTCCAATGCGGGTCGCATGGAGATGAAGCTAATGGAAACCCCTGCCAGCGTGCCGAGAAGCGCGGCCCGTGGAGTGATCTTGCGAATGACGGGCGCGATGAAGCCGCCGATCATCAAGACGAAGCTTTGGATGAAGACCCAGGTCAACCCCGCTTCCCAACCTTTGATGGGATCTCCCGTCTGCAACGAGATGGGCAGCATGATGACGAAGACCACCACAAACATGTGCGGGACACTGGTGCCCGAAGGCAGTGCACAGACATCATTGCGCCCCGTCTTCAGCGCCAGTTTGTAGGCTAACCAGGCGTAATACAGCGTGCTGAGGCAGAGCATGAGACCGGTGGCGGGCAAGATGCGGCCAAAGACGATTTCATCCGGCATCTTCAGCACAAAACGCAGCAGCGCCGTGAGGGTGAGCAGGTTGACAAGGATATTGGTCCCGAAGCCGAAAAAGGCATTCCAGTCTCCTGGGGTCCAGATTTTAGGTTTGGTATCAGAGGCAGTCATGGCAGAAGCAGAGGTGTTTGCGATTCATTGATTTCATCAGCGGTTAGGCCAGAGCGGGAATGATCTTGGAAGAGTCTGTGACCCAGCCAAAGATCCCGCCTTGGGCTTTGATCATTTTCAGCCCCATCTCCTGGAAGATGGGGAAGTAGGAGGCCACACAGTCCTCCGGCACGAGACATTCGTAACCGCGGTCATTGGCCTCGCGGACGGTGGTATTGACACAGACCTCCGTGGTGACCCCTGTTACGACCAACTGGGTGATGCCCAGATTTTGCAGAATGGCATGAAGGTCCGTGGCGAAGAAGGCCCCTTTCCCCGGTTTATCTATGACCGGCTCCCCCCGGAGCGGATAGAGCTCAGGGATGATGTCATGTCCTTCTTCACCACGGATGAGGATGCGCCCCATGGGCCCTGTATCGCCGATGGTCTTCGCCCCGTGACCGCGCACTTTTTTAGCAGGTGGCAGATCCGCCAGATCCGGGCGATGCCCCTCACGGGTATGCAGGACCTGCAACCCCGCAGCCCGCCAGACCGAAAGCAGCTTTTGGTTAGGCACGATGGCCTGACGGAGCTGGGAGACATCGTTGCCCAGCATCTCGCCAAAGCCGCCGGGTTCCAAAAAGTCACGCTGCATGTCAATGATGAGCAGCGCACATTTGGCAGGCACTAACTCAAAGGTGTAAGGCTCTGCCTCGATGTGGATGGGGTCATTCATAACCATGATTATGGGGTTCCAGTCAGGGGGCTTCAGCGCGGATAGCGTGCCGGGTTTTAAAAGAAGATGGAAACACCGCCGTGAAACTGCACGAGGTCACGCTTCCGGCTGCCATCGGCCCCCAGCACTTGGTTGCCATCCAGCAGGCCGGGATTGTTCAGGTGGTAGTATTTCACGCCGGCATAGACGGACCAGAAGCCCATGCTTTTTGGCACGAAGGTCAGCGGCACTGTGGCCACCACTCCGGTGCGGATCACCGCTACACCTGAACCACCGCCTGTGCCGTCGAACTGCTGGTAAAAGTCATTGTCCGAGTAATTCAGGAAGGTGGGAAACTCGAACTTCACCTTCTTCAGGTCAATCGTTGGCGTCATCCCGACGGTGAAGTAATGGCTCTCGCTGGAAGTGGCCGGATTGAAGGCCACCGTGGCCTTGTTCTTCAGCTCTTTCCAAAAGGCGATGTAGGGATTGACGGAGAAGACCTTATTACCCGTATAAGCAGCATCGTTGAAGGACAGCTTCAACTCCAGATGCTGCGAGGTCGGGTAGGCTGACACCATGCTCTCAAAGGCGGTGTAGTTGACATCGAACTGCCAGTATTTGGCGAATTTGAAAGCCAGACCTGCGATGGGGTCGAACTCATTCCAGTTGCCCTCATCCGGGCCGGACTCACGGCTGTGGACAGAACTCCACACGCCTGTGGTCAGAGTGACGTCATTGAGGAAGCCATCGGGATTCGAATACAGATTCCAAAACACCAAGAACAGCGGCTGCACGATGAGGCCCTGATTCTCCACATTCAGACCACGCGGTGTGATGTAGTGATCTGAAAAATCCACCTTCAGCAAGGCATGCACCCACTGGGAAGGAGGAGGCTCAACAATCGGGGAGATGACAGCTTTATCGCCTGCCTGAAGCGAGCTGGGAGTGAGGGCCAAACAGGCCCCGAACGCGAGGAGCGCAAGGGTGCCCTTGAGAGAATGTGGGAGGGATGTTTTCATGGGAGTCGGGATGCTTCCGGTGAAGCAATGACTCCTCATGGCATTTGCGATGCCAACGCTGCGCCACGATCATCAATCCACTGGAAACCAACGTTTTACAAAAGCCCAATACAACCCTTCACCGGCCAAACTCGGTGGCATCTGTTGCGCGGCGCAACAAGTGCAACGCAACACCAACCTGACTAAACGCGGGTCAGTTGACGGCGCAGCGAGATCTCAATGACGGTGATCAAGACGGCCAGGGTCATGAAGATGACCATGGCATTGATCCATAGCGTATCGAAGTCTGTGCCAAAGTAGCGTTTCACCGTGCCGAAGAACACATTGGGCTGGATTTTACGGCGGTAATCCGTGCGCTCCATTTCTGCCTTGGTGACGAGGTCCAGCACCTTGCGGTTCACATAAATCTCCTCCGCGCTGACGCCGTCTTCTTGCTCCAGCGCGCTTTGCAGCAGCTTGGGCGTGACCCTGCCGCGCATGGTGGCATCGCGAATCTCGCGCAGTTTGGCCGCGGCCTCGCGCTCCGTTTTGGCATAGAGACCTGAAACCACCGCCAGACCTTGTTTGGCTGCATCCAGATCCCGCTGCTGGTCCGACGTCATCTTGATGTCCTTCGGCAGATTCACCAGTTCCTGAATGCGCGCCTCGAGCTGGTCTTGCGCAGCCGTGAGGGGATTCAATTTTGCCTGAGAGATCAGCATGGCCTCATAACTCCAACGCAGGGGCATGAACTGGCAGATGAAGGGGACCTTGAGCTTGCTCGGCTCGCTCTCCTCCGTCACGCCGGCTTTGTCCAGCCAGCGCTGCATGGAGTAAACGAAATCGAGGTTCTTGTTCATCTCCTCATACTTGATGAGTGCCCCGCCGAGAATGATCTGCGGGATGAGGATGAGCGGGATTGCATTGATGGCCGTGCGGTTATCCGTCACCACGCTGGAGATGAGCAGGCCTAGACAGATGCCCGTAAGTGCGGTGACAAACATCCACCAGAGGTGGACAAAAAACATGTCTCGTATCTCCAGCACGTTGTTACCGATGAGCAGGTAGATGAAGCACTGGATGAGCGCAAAGGTGCTCAAGGAGATGATCTTGCCACTGAGGTAATAAAACGTGCGCAGGTTATGGTTACGCTCTCGACTCAGGGTATGACGGTCACGGATGATCTCATCGGCACTGTTCGTTAGGCCGAGGAACATGGCCACCACCAGGCTCATGAAGAGGTACGTGGGGATGTGGAAGGCTGTGGCGTAGGTGTAACTTTCCTCCTCGCTGTATTTCAGCACGCTGGAAATGAGGAAGCCCAGCAAAGGCGCCTCAAGCAGCGTGGTGAGCAGGTTCGTGCGATTGCGCAGTTTGCTCAGAAAGGCGCGCTTCAGCAGGGTGTAGAAAAGAATGCTCTCCTCCCGCAGCGTGTGTTTGGGCGGCTTGGGCATGGCCCGCGAACGCCCACTCGTTTGAGTATCCTCTCGCGGACGGGCGATGAGATTCGTGCTGCCAGGGAAGGCCTGCGCCTTGGCCATGCTCTCCAGCATGAGGTGGCTCTGGTAGCGATCGCGCCAGAAATTCGGCGGGAAACGCCGGGCGGCGACGAGGTGCCCATCGGCACTGCGTTCCTGGATGATATCGCCGCTAATATCGCGCAGGGGAGTCTCTAAAACATCGAAGACAAAGTCAGGCGTCAAGTTGCCCGGCATCTCGGCTTCGCGCTGGCCGGTCTCGTCGTTGTAGGCCTTCCAAAAATATTCGATCATGCCCTGCGGAGTGCCGAAGTAGGCTAGCTTCCCGCCTTTATCCAGCAGCAGGGCTTTATCAAACATCTGCAACAGCCTCATGCTGGGCTGGTGGATGGAGGTGAGGACGATCTTGTTACGGGCGAGGCTACGGATGATCTCCAGCACGTGCTCACTGTCCTTCGAGGACAGGCCGGAGGTGGGCTCATCGAAGAGATAGACATCGGAGATGCCGATCATGTCCAAGCCGGCATTCAGACGCTTGCGCTCACCGCCAGAGAGGTACTTTTGCTGCGGGGTGCCAGCGAGGCGTTTGCGCATGTCCGCCAGGCCCAGTTCAGCCAGCTTGGCCTCCACCCGTTTGCGCCGTTCTTCCGTTTTTAAATGTGGGCAGCGGACGGCCACAGAGAAGTCCAGGTTTTCCTGCACCTTCAGCAGCGGGTCAAAGGCATCCTCCTGCGGGATGTAGGCGATGTAGGGGGTGAGATTGTGGAGATTGTTGTACAGCGAGAGGCTGTTCATCAGCACTTCCCCGCCCCGAGTTTTCAGCTGACCGCCAAGCACGCGCAGCAGGGTGCTTTTGCCACAACCACTGGGGCCCATGACACAGATCATTTCCCCACGGCGGGCGATGAAGCTGATGCCGTCCAGCGCGGTATCGCGCCCGTCAAAGCGGTGGGCCAGCTCGCGCACTTCCATCTGGCGGATGGTATTGCGCTCTTCCTCGATGATGCGGTCGCTGAAATGACAGCGCAGGAACTGCCCTTCCCCCAGCGTGATGGTATCGCCATCGCTGAGCATGATGCGGTCACGCACCGGAATCTGGCCGACGTAGATGGGGCGGGAACTGCGCAGCACCTCCAGCTCGCCCGTTTTCTGCGAGTAGTTGCACTCGATGCGCAGGAGGATTTCCCCCTCGGTGTCTTCAGAGAGGAGAATGTCCCCTTCATCCAGGAGCTCAGGTTTGTTAGAAACCAGGTAGGTATTGCGGCTGCCTTCCAGGCGGAACTGACCGCCAAATTCCTGGGCGCGCACGCGCAGATCCCGGAGCGAGATTTCGATCTCTCCCTGGGCGATGATGCTGTCCTCAATGGAGGCCTCGACAATGGTGCCCTCTTTGAGAGCCACGCCATTGATCGTGGCATCCGTGCTGCGCAGGGCCTCCACCGTCACGCCGAGGCCGAAACTGACGCGCAGGTTGGTCCCACGACCGCGCTGCTGGGCGATCTCGGCATCGCCTGTCTCGGTGAGGGTGAGATAAAGCTGGGAACCGGTGACCGTCTTCTTCGAGTTGAAGTAGGAAATGAGGTCGTTGTAATCCAGCGTCACGTCCTCCAGCACCACGCGCTCGCCCGGATACAGGCGGGAGAAATCCCCCGGTGGCTGGCGGCGGCTGCGCACCAGGATGGGGATGCCGCCGGTGTTCTTTAGCAGCACCAGATTTTGAAAACGGAAAGCGACAACGGAACAATCGGCGGAGAGTGACCGCAGCAGCACATCGCAAGCATCACCCGAGCCCACGCGTAGGGTTTCCAAAGGTTGGCCGCTTTTGCTGGTGAAGTCTTCTTCGGCCGGTTTGTCCCCCGCATTGAGCTGATAAACGATGTCAATGGCCTGGGCGGCGATGCCCAGATTCGTCATGAAAAGGTAGAACTCCACCATCTGCCGCTGATTCGTCAGCGAGCTGGAGATGAGGAGGTAGAGCTGCACGCAGAGCAGGATCTTTTGCTCCATGGTCAGCTCGTTGCTCAGTTCCTTTGCCCGCTGGGCCAGGTCCTGAGGCTGCTGCAAGGCCTCAAAATAAAGGCGGCGCATGTCCGCATAGATGGCCCCGCTGTAGTCATAACGCAGGTAGCCCAGGGAGGACTCGATTTCCTCCTCCTCCACCTCGCCATCCAGCTTGGAAAAGCCCGCAAAGACCTCGATCAACACGGGCAGCATGGAATTGCGCGTGGAGGTGGTGAGGATGGAGCTATCCTCGCCTTTCCACAGTTGCCACCAGTGCTTGGGCTTCAGCCAACTCAGCGGCTCCTGCGGCGCATTCTCAGGCCGCCGGTGCAGGGGTGGTCGGGACATTTGGGCAGTGCTCATGCAGAGGAATGCCCTGGGTGACTTTCCCAGGGCGCGCGACTATCGGCGGTCTGAGTCACGTAGCAACTCAGACTGCGGGAGAAAGCATGGAATGCAGCTGGGGGCAGAAATCAGGCCAGGCGGCTGTCAATGTCCTTCTCCAGCCAGGTCCACATGCTTTCCAGCGAGGCGGAGACGCGGGTCTTCGCTGCCGCCAGTTCCTCTGCGGTGAGCTTTTGCCCAGCCGCAGGCACCTGACGGCCAAACATGTAGTATTTGATCTTCGGCTCTGTGCCGGAGGGGCGCACGGCAAAGCTGCGGCCATCGGCCAGGTCCACAAAGAGCATCTTCTCCTTGGAAACCACTTCGCCTTCTTCGTCGCTGATCTCGTCCTTGCGGAAATCGCGCACATTGACCACGGCGCTGCCGTCCACTTCCGTGGGAGGATTTGAGCCGTAAGTATCGGCCAGTTTGGCGATCTGGGCGGCACCGCTGGCCCCTTCGAAGACTTTGCTCTGGTTTACTTCCAGGAAGTAACCCACCTCGCTATACACCTCGTCCAGCAGCTCCACCACGGTCAGGCCCCGAGAGGCCGCGTAAGCTGCCAGTTCGGCGAACATGACCACCGCACCGTTGCCATCCTTGTCACGGCTGAAGTCATCGCCCATGTAGCCGTAGCTTTCCTCACCACCGAAGACGAGGAACTTGCTGTACTGGAGACGAGCGGCGCGGGATTCTGCGGCGGGCAGATCGCGATATTTCGCCAGGATTTCCGCTGGCAGCGCGGCTTCGTATTTCGCCAGCTTGGCGCTGATCCATTTGAAACCGGTGAGGGTATTGATGCACTGCACGCCATACTTGGCGGCGATGGTGTCCTGCATCGGGCTGGTGACGTAGGTCTTCAGGAAGACGGCGTTTTTCCGCGTTTCTTCATTGAGGATGCCGAGATCCGTCATCGTCTTCAGACGATACCAGCCCATGAGGGAGCCGGTCTGGTTACCCGTGAGCAGCACCATTTCACCCTGGGCATTGCGCACACCCACGCCCATGCGGTCGCAGTCGGGGTCTGTGCCGATGACGATGTCTGCGCCTTCTTTGTTCGCGAGATCCACAGCCATTTTCAAAGCCGGGGCATTCTCTGGATTCGGCGATTTCACGGTCGGGAAACGACCATCACGCACGTCCTGCTCCGGCACGGTGAAGAAATTGAAGCCGAGACGCTTCAGCAGCACGGGCACCAGCACGCCACCTGCGCCGTGAAGGGCGGTGTAAACGATCTTGAGGTTTTTGGCCTTCTCGTTCTTCAGCAGCTCCGGCTGCAGCATCATGGTCTCTACGCGCTTGAGGTAGATCTCATCCAGCTCTTCGCCCAGCATCGTCAGTTTGCCCTGCTGATCTTCTGGCAGCGGATTGTAGGCCTCATCCACGATGGCATTCACCTCTTTGATGATGCCGGTGGCGTGGGGTTCCACGATGCCTGCGCCATCGCTGTAATTGACTTTGAAACCGTTGTCGTGAGCTGGGTTGTGCGAGGCCGTGATCATCACGCCGGCATCGGCACGCAAGTGGCGGACGGCGAAGGACATTTCGGGCGTGGCACGGCAACCATCGAAGAGATAAACATCCGCCCCGTTATCCATCGCGATCTGGGCACACTTCTGGGCGAACTCAGCGGAGAAATGGCGCGTGTCATGGCTGAAGACGATGCTCGGTTTGCCCGTCAGGCCTGCGGTGGCGCGGTAGGTCTTGGCATAGGCAACGAGGCCACGTGTGGCACGGCCCACGTTGTAGTAGTTCATCGAGTTCGTGCCCACACAGGGATGGTCCGGGCGCTGATCTGCTGCGGCGTCACCGCGCTCCGCCGTCGTCACCACTTTACCCACCGTGCGTCCGCGCAGGCCACCGGTGCCAAATTTGAGAGCCTGGAAAAAACGGTCGTTCAGCTCATCCCACTGGCCCGAGTTTGCCAGCTCCTCAATGCTGGAGCGATAGACCGGATTTTCACTGGCGGAGAGAAGCGCCTGGATGTTTTCAAGGCTGGAGGGCAGGAGCTTGCCGGAATCGGCGGCGGACTGGAGAGTGGCTTCAAGGGACATGGTGTGGCGAGAATAGCGGGAAGCCCTCGTTTGGCAATGCGTTGCAG
>DMMK01000520.1 GCA_003453085.1 Verrucomicrobiales bacterium | reverse complement strand
TTTGACGGAGGGAGCCTGTTTGTTTCGTACACCTGAGTCGCTGGAGATCGGCCAAACAATTGAGTGGGAGTCGGAAGTAGAAGATGGGCTGGGACCTGGGAAGTTTGCTGTGTTTGTGAGCCCTGGCGGATTGATTTTTTCACTTCAACATTATGAGTTATCCCCACGGAAGGATCTCATGACCCTTTATGTGAGACCCGGAGATCTCGGGGTGCATGTGGACCAGGCCTTGATCGCTCTCTGTCTGACCAGTGGAGATCTTGGCTGGCTGGCAGATGGGGCCCGACTCCCTCCCGCCCGATTGATCCGCCAAGATGACAATGGCGTGCAGTTTCATGTGGGGGACTACCCCTGCCACGCGGATGCGGAGGCCACCCGCAGGCAGTTGATGGCTGGGCATCATAAGCAGGCGTATTTTATCGAGCCGATCCTAGAAGGTGGGCCGACCCTGCTCTTTCCAGCAGATTATGGTGGGCCTCCCACGGTCATCCCCTCGCCATGAACAGTTTGCCCCTGACGGATTGGATTGCTCGCGGGATGCTTTAGTGAAAGCAGCTCTCTTGGAGAAAGTCTCCCCCATCGCCTGAAATCTCGGGGCTGGCGGTGAAGCACTGATTGCATCCGGGGAAATCCTGGCTCCACTGATCTTGCGAAATGCCCACGCCCTTCTCCTCCCGTCACATTGGACCTTCGGCTGCTGAAACAGCGGCCATGTTGGAAACGCTCGGTTACGAAACGCTGGATGCCCTGGTGGATCAGGTGGTGCCGGAGGCCATCCGGCAGCGGTCTGCGCTGAATCTGCCCGAAGCCCTGAGCGAAGAAGATGCGCTGCGCCGGCTGAAGCAACTGATGGGACGTAACAAAGTGGTGCGCTCCTTCATCGGCCTGGGTTATCACGATACCTTCACGCCGCCGGTCATTCAGCGAAACATCCTGGAAAACCCAGGCTGGTACACGGCCTACACGCCTTACCAGCCGGAGATCAGTCAGGGTCGCCTGGAGGCGCTGATCAATTTTCAGACCATGATCACGGACCTCACGGGGCTGGATGTGGCGGGGGCTTCACTGCTGGATGAAGGCACGGCCTGTGCGGAAGCACTGACGCTGGCGGCGGCGCAGGTGGCCGGGGCAAATCGAGTGCTGGTCTCGGATCAATGTCACCCGCATAACATCGAAGTGGTGCGCACCCGCATGCTGGCGCTGGGCATCGAGGTGCAGGTGGCGGATGTGGGCGCGTGGCAGCACGATGGCACGAAGGGACTGGCAGCGGTGCTGGTGCAGTATCCTGATACGCAGGGGGTGATCCATGATTTTGAAGCCCTGGCCAAACAGGTGCATGAGGCAGGTGCCTTGCTGGTGGCTTCGGCGGATCTGCTGGCGCTGACAGTGCTGCGGCCGCCGGGGGAATTTGGCGCGGACATCTGCGTGGGCAATAGCCAGCGCTTCGGTGTGCCGCTGGGTTTTGGAGGGCCTCATGCCGCCTTCATGGCGGTGAAGGATGCGCTGAAACGGCGCATGCCGGGGCGCCTCATCGGCGTGTCTAAAGATGCTGCCGGCAATCCCGCCTACCGCCTGTCTTTGCAGACGCGGGAGCAGCACATCCGCCGGGAAAAGGCGACGAGCAATATCTGCACGGCCCAGGTCCTGCTGGCGGTGATGGCCTCCATGTACGCGGTGTATCACGGCCCGGAGGGGCTGAAAAAAATCGCCCTGCGCACGCATGGCGCAGCAGTCTGGCTGGCGCGGGAGCTGATGCAGGCCCACCTGGAGATCGCCAGCGATGACTTCTTTGACACGCTGACGGTGAAGGTGCGCAGTGCGGATGATGTGCTGAAGACGGGCCTCCTTTTTGGCGTGAATCTGCGCAAGCTGGATGCCCAGCACGTGACCGTGGCGCTAGATGAGCGCGTGCGTGAAGAGGAGCTGAATGCCATCCTGAAGGCCTTCGGCATCAGCAAGGCCCACCACCCGCTGCACCTGAATGATGAGGCAGATTTGAACTGCTCCGGCGTCTTTCATCGCCAGTCGGCCTACCTCACGCATCCGGTCTTCAGCCGTTACCACTCGGAGACGGAGATGATGCGCTACCTGCATCGCCTGGAGAGCAAAGACATCGCGCTGAACCGCAGCATGATCCCGCTGGGCTCCTGCACCATGAAGCTGAACGCGGCGGCTGAAATGATGCCCCTGAGCTGGAGCGAGGTGGGCGGGCTGCACCCCTTTGCCCCGCAGGATCAAAGCGAGGGTTACCGCGCGATGTTCACGGAGTTGGAAAATTGGTTAGCCGAATGCACCGGTTTTGATGCGACATCTCTGCAACCCAATGCGGGCTCTCAGGGGGAGTACGCGGGCCTGCTGGCCATCAAACAATTCCACGAAGCGCGGGGCGAAGGCCACCGCGATGTGTGCCTCATCCCGACCAGTGCCCATGGCACGAATCCCGCCAGTGCAGTGATGTGTGCTTTTAAAGTGGTGCCTGTCACCTGTGATGAGCAAGGCAACATCTCGCTGGAAGATCTGAAGACCAAACTGGAAGCGCACAAGGACAAGATGGCCGCGCTGATGGTCACCTATCCTTCCACCCATGGCGTGTTTGAAGAAAGCATCGTGGAGATCTGCAAGCTGGTGCATGAGCACGGCGGACAGGTCTATATGGATGGGGCCAACATGAATGCCCAAGTAGGCCTGACCTCCCCGGGCAAGATCGGCGCGGATGTCTGCCACCTGAATCTGCACAAGA
>DMMK01000581.1 GCA_003453085.1 Verrucomicrobiales bacterium | reverse complement strand
GTGCGCGGGATGGGCGTGGCGCTGAGCGTCAGAACATCCACAAAGCGGAACATCTCCTTGAAGCGTTCCTTGTGCTTCACCCCGAAACGCTGCTCTTCATCAATCACCACCAGGCCCAGGTCCTTGAACTTCACATCCTTGGAGATCACCCGATGCGTTCCCACCACGATGTCCACATTGCCCTCGCGCACGCCTTGGATGATCTTCTTTTCATTCTTCTTCGGCGTCAGTCGGCAAAGCATCTCCACCGTCACGGGAAACTCGCTCATGCGTTCGCGGATGTTCACCCAGTGTTGCCGGGCCAGCACCGTGGTGGGGACCAGGATGGCCACTTGTTTGCCACTCATCACGGCCTTGAAGGCAGCGCGGATGGCCACCTCCGTTTTGCCAAAACCCACATCCGCGCACAGCAGCCGGTCCATCGCTCTGGGCGATTCCATGTCCTGCTTGATGTCCTCCACACAGCGCAGTTGGTCCGGCGTTTCGCGGTAGAGGAAGGAGTTTTCAAACTCCACCTGCCACTTCGTATCATGGGGGTAAGCAAAACCCGTCACGGACTGCCGCTCCGCGCTGATGGTCAGCATCTTCGCGGCGAATTCTTCCACGCTCTTCTCCGCACTCTTGCGGGTCTTTTGCCAGGAGGCCCCGCCCAGCTTGCTCAGGGCCGGGGCCTTGCCGCCCACGCCCACGTAGCGCGTCACCATGTGCGCCTGCGCCACGGGTACGAAGAACTTCGCCTCATCTGCATAGTGCAGCACCAGCACCTCCTCCCGCCGGCCACCGGGACTGATGCGGGTGGAGACCCCGGCATATCGGGCGATGCCGTGGTCCGCATGTACCACCAGGTCTCCATCCTTCAGCTCTCGCAGCACATCACGCGCCTTTCGCAGCGTCTCGGGATCATCCAGCTTCGAGCCTCGCACCCGTCGCGTGTGCTGATGGCGGCCAAAAATCTCCGCTCCGGTCAGCACCGCCAGTTTGGCAGATGGAATGGTAAAACCACGATACAGCAGGCCTAACAAGCTTTCTGGAGGAGCCACCGTCAGCGTGCTGGCTAGTTCCGCAAAGCGTTCACGCTCCGCCTCATTGTGGAAAAAGATGACGGTGCGCCATCCCATGCCCTGCCACTCCTTCACCTGCATTTGGAACTGCTTTCGCCGCGCCTCATGCAGCACAAAATCGGAAGCATCAAAGATACCTAGCGGATTTTCATGGATGGCTGTGGCGTAGTCCTCCACCATCTCGCCCGGCGCGGCATCTTCCACGATGCGTACCTGACAGGGCCGCGATTCATCATGGCCGATGACGAGCACGAGATCCTGAGGCTGAAAATAGTCCACTACCTTGCCTTCATCGGCTTCAGCTTCACTGATTTGGAGGATGATGCCCGCACGCTCCATCCGCCGAATGGAGGCCTGATGATGAATGTCAAAAGAGCGGATGGATTCGATCTCATCATCGAAAAACTCCAGCCTCAGCGGCTCCTCCGCCTGCCAGGAAAAGAAATCCACGATGCCACCCCGGCGGGCAAACTGGCCACGTTCCATCACCACGGGCACGCGCTCATAGCCTGCGCCATCCAGATCCTCGAGGAACTTCTCCACGTCCAGCTTGGCCCCCACCTCCAGGGTGCGGCGCTGGTTTTCAATCTCCTTGGCGGCAGGCACCGTTTCCTCCAGGCTGTCTGCGCAGATCACCAGCGCGCGTGGGCAGTCGGGCCCCAGTTCGCGCCAGCGGCTCAGCACCGAGACTCGCTCCGCTAGGCTTTCCGGGTCGGGCAGCACCTCCAAGTCCGATGTGCTGTGCCGGGGAAAATACAGGGCCGCGCACTGCCACACCATCAGCTCCGCATGCACCTGGTCCTGCGTGCGCACATCCGGGCACAGTACCCACAGTTTCCGTCCTGGCGCGGCCTCGCCCATATATCCCATCACCAGCGCTACGGCAAAGGCCCGGGCTTCCGGCGTGACGTGATCCAGCACCACTTCTTTTTTACCACCGAGTCCTTTCAGCTTTTTGGCAAACTCACCCGTGTCTAGAACGGCAGCCACCAGGGCATGCACATCCTTCCTCTCCGACCGTTCAGCACGGGGGAGAGGTTTTCGTTTTGCAGGGGCGGATTTGCGGGCCGCCTTTTTGGCCGGGACAGTGTCTGACACGAAGCAGTGGGGAGTAAACGTCCCCCGGCCCAAGGAAGGCGCAGAATCTGGAAACTGGCAACCCGTAGCTTCACCCCAGCCCCCACAGACTCTCTTGCGCAAACAGGTCTGTGGGACACGTTACCTCTCCTGATGAGCAATCCCACCCTGGAAAAACCTGCTGCTGGTGCCACCTCCCTGTGGTCCGAGGTCCGCGCGGTCATGGATCTCGTCCTCGACTTCTCCTTTCAGAAGTTTGTCACGCCACACCTCATCCGCGTTCTCTACGCCCTCAGCCTCATCGCCGCCGTTTTCGCCGCCCTCGGCTGGATGTTCAGCGGCTTCAGTGTGGGGCTCTTTTACGGCCTCTTCACACTCGTCACCGGCCCCGTCGCCTTCGTGATCTACGTTCTCACCGCCCGCGTCATCATGGAGGTCATCCTGGCCATCTTCCAGATCGCGGAAAGGGTGCGCAGGGACTGACGTGTAAGTTATGTTGGGAAAGGGGAATGGTGCGGCGCATGAAAGCATGCCCCCGAAAAATCTTCCTTCATGGAAAACCCTCCTGACATACCGTTGTCAGTGCCCTCGACAATGTCTGGGGGAGACATGTTATCCTTCGTCATCTTCGGCCCTCGCAGTCACCAGCTTCCTGTGCCTGTCGCCGCCCCCATTCTTCC
>DMMK01000626.1 GCA_003453085.1 Verrucomicrobiales bacterium | reverse complement strand
CGTACGGTTGGTGGTCAAACCATTTGCGATTTGAGGGTAATGGGGTTTGAGTTGGCATAACCCAATTTGCGCTCTTACCCTGGTTATTTTGTCATGAAACGCTCCCTGTTCATTCGCCCCACCTTGACTGCCGCCCTGCTTCTGGCCGGCATTCTGCCTCTCACCGCCGCTCCCAAGGGCACCAAGGGGGTGGAGGAGTTCGACCCGCTCGCTTTCCCGGGCAAGGTCGTGGATGACGTGATCGTCCCGGTCCCGAGCGAAGTTTTCTCCGTGCTCGACAAACTTGGCGAGCCCAACTGGAACGCGGAACTGCGCAAGCAGGACATGCCAACCACCAGCGACCGCACCAAGCTCTCCCTCCTCTTCGGCCTCGTCGTTGCCGAAGGTTTCGTCGCCGTCCAGGCTGAGGACAAAGAAGCCGTCAAAGACATCGGTCGCGAAGTCATTGATCTCGCCACCGCCCTCGGTCTCATCAAGTCCGTCCGCCCCCACGCCCAGGCCATCCTGGATGCGGCTGACAAGAGCGACTGGGCCAGCATCCGCAAGGAATTCGACCAGACCCAGAAAACCGTCCGTGACTCCATGGAACAGATGAAGGACGCCGATCTCTCCCAATGCGTCAGCATGGGCGGCTGGCTGCGCGGCACCGCCTCCGTCACCTCCGTCATCGGCAAAAGTTTCTCCGCAGACCGTGCCGAACTCCTCAACCAGCCCATGCTGGTCGAGCATTTCATTGCCTCCATCGCCAAGATGTCAAAGGACAAAAAAGATCACGCCAACGTTGCCGACATCTCCAAAGGCCTGAAAAACATCCTCGCCAAGATGGAAGGTGCTGTGGATGGATTCACCAAGGATGGCGTCCGTGAAATCGGCAAGACCTGCGACAGCCTGCTGGCCGATATCCTGGCAGCCAAGTAAAGACCGGCCCCCTCGCGCCACCGCGCCAACCCCTTACCGGATCCGTCCATGCATTTCCTTCCTACCCGTCACTTCCACCGTGCTGCCGCTGCCTTCCTGGCGGCGCTGCTTCTCATCGGTGCCCCCCTGACTCACGCCACCATTGACGATGCCCACAGCTTCGCCATGGAGGCCGCCACCCCTTTCGTCGAACAGGGCTTCATCGTCCGTGAAGACTACTGGAACGGCGAAGTCAAAAGCGGCCAAAAGCTCATGGTCCGCCACCAGATGTTCAAAGGCAACGAGTACGCTTTCTGGCTCGGCACTGCCAGCGAAGACGTCACCTTTGAGCTCAAGGTCCTCGATGAAAAAGGCAAAGAGATCGAACTCGATTTCAAAAGCCAGGGCATGTTCGCCACCGTCCGGGTCAATCCTCCCAAGACCGGCACCTACAGCGTCGTGTTTTCCCTCACCTCGAAAAAGGAAAAAGGCGTCTATTGGGCCCTCGCCTACGGTTACCGTTAATCCTTCCTGTCAGCAGCAACCACAGCCTCACACGATCATGAACAATCCATACGAAAGTCCATCTGCCGATGTCAGCACCACCACCCGTACGGTCATCACTGACATTGATATCCCTTTCGGCAGGCTGATCGTGATCATGCTGAAGACCATGCTCGCCTCCATCCCCGCTGTCATCGTGATGTATGCCATCATGGGTGCCATCTTTCTCGTGATCATGCTCCTCTTCGGCGGCGCCGCACTGATGAGCGGCCTCAATCCCGAAGCACTGGGCAAGTAGCTCTGCGCGTTTCTAAAAACGCAGACTGCCAGGGCTTCGACCTCCCTTCCCCAACCTGTTTCCATGTCCGTCGAAACCCTCACTTATGAGTCGCCCCAGTTTCTCCAAAAACTGATCGGTCACGACCTTTCCGGCCTGCGTATCATTGCCGACGCCCTCCAGGTGCAGATCACCAGCCGTGATGGCTGGGTCCGCATCGAGGCTGAAGAACCCGCCATCCTCGCGGTCAAGGAAGTCTTTGCCCAGCTTGAGCGCATCCGCCGCCAGGGCGGCGAGGTCACCCCCACAATGCTGCGCCTCGTCACCGAAAGCGTCCTGACCGAACATGGCAGCGCCCCGGCGGATGCCATCATGAACCTCAAGCTTCAGGGGTCCTCCCGGAAGCCTCCCGTATTGGTCAAGACACGCGGCCAGATCGCCTACGTCCAGGCCATGCGGGAACATGAGGTCGTCTTCGGCATCGGCCCCGCCGGCACAGGTAAAACCTACCTCGCCATGGCCCAGGGGCTGCATCTCCTCCGGGAAAAGGCCGTCCAGCGCCTCGTCCTCACCCGCCCTGCCGTCGAGGCTGGCGAGGCTCTCGGCTTCCTACCCGGAGATCTCAAGGAGAAAATCTTCCCCTACCTCCGGCCCCTCTACGATGCCCTTTACGACATGCTCGACCCCGATGAGGCCGAACGCATGATTGAGCGCGGAGCCATCGAAATCGCCCCGCTCGCCTACATGCGTGGTCGAACTCTAAAAAATGCCTTCATCATCCTGGATGAGGCCCAGAACACCACCACCGAGCAGATGCTCATGTTCCTCACCCGCCTCGGTGAAGGTGCCCGCTGCGTCATCACCGGGGATCCCTCCCAGGTGGACCTCCGCCGCCACGTCCGTTCCGGCCTCCGCGAATCTGTCGAGGCTCTCCAGGGCGTCGAAGGCGTCAAATTCGTCAGCTTCCTGTCGAAGGACATCGTCCGCCTCCCTGTCGTTCAGCGTATCATTGAAGCCTACGACCGCCATCGAGCCCAATAATAAAGCTCGGTTAAATAAATGTTCATTTGAACCGCTTTTGATAGAAAAGGCTTCTTGTAGCCGACCTTGAGTGTGTTAGCATTCCGCTAATACTTCTCGAAAATCCCACTCATGTTTGAATCCATTCGCCGGGCCAAATTGCAACGAGCTGGGCTTTCTTGTGGGAAGAAGCGCCTCAAACATCAGGAAGGCGACCTCGTGGATGAACTCCGCACCCATCGTGCGGCCACCATCGCTGTTTACGTC
This sequence comes from Verrucomicrobiales bacterium, assembly GCA_003453085.1. GTDB lineage: Bacteria > Verrucomicrobiota > Verrucomicrobiia > Verrucomicrobiales > Verrucomicrobiaceae > Prosthecobacter. Next base: position 1,633 of record DMMK01000626.1, on the reverse strand, counting down.
GGCTTCTTCATCGCCCTCGGCATCCTCATGAAGATGGGCGCGGCGGTCATCCCCGGTACCGTCACCCCCCAGCCCATCGCTTACCTTTGCATGGCGGCCATCGCCTCCGCCCTGGTCGTTCATCTCCGGGTCGCCCTCACCGAAGACGTCGAGGACAATGCCGAGCTCGCCCTCGTTCTTGGCACCATCCTCTTGCAGATGGCCGCCAATGTGGCCATGCTGGATTACGGCAATCAGCAGAGCTGGACCGGCGCACTCCTCGTCGTCGCCATGCCGCATGCCTTTGCGCCGCTGGTACTCTCCGTCATCCTCGGCCGTAAAATGGGGCTCTTCGCCGCCATCTACTCCACCCTGCTCGGTACCATCGTCTGCGTCGCGGTGAACCCCATCACCTACCTCGCCTCCTCCTCCCTCATCGGGTTCCTCGTTGTCCTCTTCACCAAGCGAGTCCGCCGCCGCAACCGCCTCTTCATGGCCGGCCTCTACATCGGCGTCGTCGCCGCCATCTTCTCACTGCTTCTTTACGAGGCTTCCGGCACCGGCCTGGGCGGCGTCTCCATCGGCCGTGTCCTCGGCGTCCCCTTCGTCATGGGCATTCTCACCGGCCTTCTTGTGGGTGGTCTCCTCCCGGTTATCGAGAGCCTCTTCGGCGTCACCACCGAAGTCTCCTGGCTCGAGCTTGCCGACCTCAACCACCCCCTCATGAAGCGCCTCAGCATCGAGGCCCCCGGCACCTATCACCATAGCCTCGTCGTCGCCAATCTTTCAGAGGCCGCCGCCGAATCCATCGGTGCCAATGCCGCCATGACCCGTGTCTGCGCCTACTTTCACGACATCGGCAAGCTCACCAAGCCCGAGTACTTCATCGAAAACATGGACCCTGCGGACAATCCGCACGATGACCTCACCGCCCGCATGAGCGCCCTCATCCTCATCGCCCATGTGAAGGACGGTGTGGACCTCGCCATCAAGCACAAGCTCAACGTCAGCATCATCGACGTCATCGAGCAGCGCCACGGCACCTCCCTCGCTTGGCATTTCTACAAACGCGCCCTCGATCAGAAGGCCGAAATGATCCGCTTGGTCGAGCAGGGCAAATCCAAGGAAGACGACGTCCCCCAGGTCAGCCAGGAAGTCTTCCGCTACCCCGGCCCCACCCCGCAGTTTAAAGAATCCGCCATCATCTCCCTGGCCGATGCCGTCGAAAGCGCCTCCCGCGCCCTTGAAAAACCCAATGCCTCCCGCATCGAAGGTCTCGTCGATGAACTTGTGCAGGACCGCATGAAGGACGGCCAGCTCGACGAATGCGACCTCACCATCGCCGAGCTCGCCAAGGTGAAAGCTAGCTTTGTCAAAACCCTCCTCAGCATGATGCACAGCCGCATCAAGTACCAGAAGGGCACGGAGACACCGACCTCCCACGTCATTACCAAGGGCGTCACCGCCACCGCACCTGTCCATGATGGCATGACCATCATCACCGACAACCCTTACGCCACCGGCGCAGGCAGCGAGAAAAAACGCCCGGCCCGCAAGCCGCCAGCCTCTGCTGCATGATGGCCAAACTGTCCCTGTACAACCGCCAAAAGACGCACCGTCCCAATCTGCCCTGGCTGCGCCGCATCCTCAAGGC
>DMMK01000076.1 GCA_003453085.1 Verrucomicrobiales bacterium | reverse complement strand
TGGCCCGCCTTCAAAGCACGCACAATGTCCGCGTGCTTGCGCATCAGTTCCGCTGCTTCCAGGCTTGAGCCCTCCGGCCTGCCCAGCTTCACGCCTTTGCGTCTGGCTTCATCCAGGCCGCTCTTGATTCGTTCCACCAGGGTCTCCTTTTCCGCCCGCGCCATCTCCGCCAGCAGAGCCAGCATGATCGCCGCCGCAGGGTTGCGCTTTCCGTTGGTCAGCAGCGTTTCAATGCTGTGCGCATGCCAGTAAAGCGACACCCCACACTGCTCCAGTGTCTCCACAAAGGCATGCGCCACACTGGGCCGCCTCGCCACGCGGGAAATCTCATGCACCAGCACTTTCTTGATCTTGCCTGCTCGTGACAATTCTTCGATTCGCATCAGCCCAGGCCGCTCATCCTTATCCGCACTGCCTGAAATCGTCTCCTCACAGATTTCCAGCACCGTCCACCCCTTCCCTTCCGCAGCAGCAGTAAGCTCGTGTGTCTGGCGCTGGGTTTCCTGCTTGTTGGTAGAAACTCGGACAAGGATGGCGGCGGGGATCACTTTCATGGCAAGGGGGGGTAGCTTTGTTCCACGATGCCATCCGTATTCATAAAATCAAATGATTTTATGAATACATCATTAAATCCAGATTTACCGTGTGGAACAATGGCAAAATCATTCATTTCACGCAGAACGATTATTTGAATACAGCAGTCAATCTCCTCTTGGATTCTTCACCGGATCATCATCCACTTTCAAAGCTCGTCATCCGAGCAAAGTGTGATTCTTGGTATCCCCCAATTATCAAGAGGTTCCATGCCGGAAATGAGATTATCTCCGCGAGGCTTTGAAGGTTCCTCGGGCGGTGGGCGCAGGCTGGGCCACACTTCCACATCATCAAGATCCTGGGCCGTCTCGTGGTTCAGTGCGGGCTTGTCCATACCCCGAAGATATCCGTGCAATACTCAAATCAAGGAAACAATCGGCGGCTTGCCAGTTGGCCCCTGCCGCTGCGGGATCAGCAGTGCCCACAGCGGCAGGTGGAGCAAGCTCCGGTTCGGGCGGCTGTCCAGCTGTGGCCCGAATAGCCTTGTCAGGTTCAGCCTGCTGAGCTTTACCTGACATTTTCAGGGTAATGGATCGCTTCTGAAGAGTCCAACCTTTTAGAAGGCTCACTGGCTCGCGTTATCGTCAAAGTTGGTGAAAAACCAATCCAGCTCTTTGCGCTGCTCCTCAACATCAGGCGTTTGCCGCAGAGCCCAAGCCTGACTAAACCTCCGATGGCCTGCGTTGAGGCCGGACTGCCCCGTTCACAGTGCTGCTGCACAGTTCAAACAATTGCTGGCTGGTCATAGATTAGCTGATGGGGCTGATAGATGGATCGGCCTCACTTCAAACTCCGCTGGGCCGTGCTGCACAAGCCTGAATTTGGGCGGCTGTCCGGGGGACCAAGGAATGGGGATACCATGGCTCAGCATCCACGGGCCAATCTCAGGATGCTTGAATTCTGGGCACTTATTCCAAAAGGCCTCCTTGAGCGTCACCAGCAGAGTGGGGCCATGTTGCAGATGCAAGGTCACTTGCTTCACCCCGCAATTCAGCAGCCGATCCCGCAAAGGTTTGCCAAGCCGCAGGCCGAACCTCGTCCCGGTCGTTTTTTGCGCCGATGAGTTCCGCCATGCGGAAACGATCATGTCAGATTCTGCATGCATGCTTGGTTATTCCTCCGGCACTGCCACTGTCCAAATCCGCTTCAAAGGCAGCTCCGCTTTGATATCCGCGTCGAGCTGATCGTAGTGGGCAAAGAGGGCGTCTAGGAGGTCTTTCTGGGTCCAGAGACGGACTTTGAAAAAGCTCTGCGCCAGTTCCTTCTGCACATTGGTTTTAAAACCACCCCAAGAGACAAAGAGACCCTGGGCCGCGTTGAACTTGCTCATGGCTCCCAGGAGTTTGTCCACGGTATCGCGGTCAATGGACTTGAGTTCGGATTTCACTTCCACACAGAGCTGCGGGCTGCCGAAACCGAGGGCTCCCATTCCGGCGAGAATGTCCGCGCCGCCATCGGCACCTTCGGGACTTAGGTAGGTGGTGTAACCTTGGGCCTTGAGGATGCCTTCCACGAGACGGGTGAGTCCGTGTCCGGCAAACTTGGCTTGAATTATGGTGGCGATCCGGTCGAGGCCCTGTTGTTCCAGATCGATCAGATCGTCGGCCAGTTCTTCATCGTCGATTTCAGCGGACTCGGTCTTGGCCTTGACCAGCAGCCCCTTCTTGCCGGGATCATCGCCCCAGCCGCTGCCCTTCATGGATTTCACCCGAGCTTCGGCGTTGTTGCGCTGGATGCGGCAGATGGTTAGGAAGGCCCCAAAGGAATGCAGCAGGTCCTGGCCGAAACGCTGGCGGGGGGTCGCCTCGCCGATCCACTTCACGCTGCGCCAGTGGTAGAAAGGATTCGGTCCCTCGGGTTCAAAATGGTAGTTGCTGGTGATCTCGCCGATGTAGATGCTCTGCTGTGTCTTGAGGGGCAGCACCACCCAATCACCCTTCTGCATCGTGTGGGCAAAGGGCCAGACCTGAGAGGCATGGTTCAGCCACTTCTTTGGCTTCCCGCCCGGATCGAGGGTTTCTAGGATGCTGATCAAAGCATCCTTGTTCTCCAGTTTGTGGAGATCGTTGGCGAGATTGAGCCAGGTCACATAGACCCGATTCTCTTCGAGAAACTTAGATTCAAATTCGCCGTGAGCGCCTGCGCGGATGAGCCAGAGAGACATGGATGTAGGAGAGGGGTGGGTTTGAATCTACAGGCGATTAGAACTTACTTTCAATCAAGCATTTTAACAGATGGCGATGACACTGCTTTTCGTCTTCATCACACCGGCAAAGCAGAGTGATGGGTTCACGCCGGGCGAGCTTTTTCAGCAGACGCAGGGTGAACTTCTGACCGTAGTTTTTGATCCGCTGGTTGTCTCGATCCATCGGCGCTTCCTGAAACAACTCCGCCCTATAACGTGCCGAAAAATCCTCCCAGGAAATGCGCCGTGCCTGCCACAGTTTCAGCAGAGGTTCACTCGGTGCCAGATTCGGCATCCAGGCATCATAACGAACTCTCGAGCAGCCGCGCACGGTGTAGCGCGTCACCAAAATTCGTAAGCCATCGTGTTCGCGCTCAATCGTCGAGTGGACACACTTGGTTCGGAGGGCAGGCATGGTGGGCGCTTGGTGAGGAGATGGGTGATGAGAGTTATCAGTACCCCCAGAGGGCATTGCATGCCAGCCTAAGGGGGCAACCTGATGACCAGGAGAAACAGACGTTCGTGTTATGAAGGAATGACACAAGGATCGCAGTTAAAACTCGAGTCACTTTGATGGGGCCAAAAAAATTGCGCGGTAAGTCTGCCTCAAGAGCTTCACAATGAAGCAAAGCAAGATGGGCAAAGAATCCGTGTCAGAGCGAATTCAGAATAACCCGCTTACTTGATTTCGCGCAGCTTCATTTCATCCGCGAAGGCATTGGCAATCGCTAAGAGGTTTTCTAAATCTTGGCGCATCTTGCGATCAAAGCTCTCTGGATCGAAAGCGATTTCTTCCATCACTAAGTCACCCCAACGCCCATCTTGCTTAGGCCACCGTTCCCACGCAGGCCATTTGGGAGAACTGGGACAAACGCCCTTGATGTCCACCTTCCCTGTGAAGTGCTTTATTAGTAGCGTGGTCTTCTCATCACTCAAGGGTTGGCTCTGATCCACCACTTCAAATCCCTGAAAGCCATCTTGGAAATTTGCGCTGTCGAAGCCAATGACCGCGTAAAGCTTGCACTTCTCCAACACAGGCGCGGTGAAGTAAAAACCGTCCCTTTCCTTGCCGTCGCCTTTGGGCTCATGTACAAGGGTCAGGCCCTCTGGCTCGTTGGTTTTGATTCGTCTCGCCAAGTTACTCATGATCTTTTTCCTAACCGCTTGATCGGCGTTACGAATAGCCAGATAAGCCTCAAATGATTCTGGGGTTGCGATAGCGGCTGTAACGATCTTGTCAGTCATCTGATGGTCTTTCTCTTGGTGGGTGAGATGGCGGAGGAGGTGGATGTATTGGCTCAGGCTCTCCCGGACAATGGGGGCGGCCGTCACTTTCTGACAAGCGCCTAACCATCGGAGGATGTCATGCCCATAGGAGATGCACGTGACCTGCTCTTTCTGCAAAGGCTCCAGTTCTGTAGGAAGGCGGCCATCTAAAGTCAG
>DMMK01000351.1:5247-5421 GCA_003453085.1 Verrucomicrobiales bacterium | reverse complement strand
GAGGCTCTGGGCGGCCGGGGGCTCTTCGGCGTGGAGCTTTTCATCAAAGGCGACGAAGTCATCTTCAGCGAGGTTTCACCCCGCCCGCATGATACCGGACTGGTGACGCTGATCTCGCAGGATCTATCTGAGTTTGCCCTGCATGTGCGGGCCATTCTGGGCCTGCCGATTCCG
>DMMK01000351.1:0-5163 GCA_003453085.1 Verrucomicrobiales bacterium | reverse complement strand
TTCTGGGCCTGCCGATTCCGAACATCCATCAGCATGGCCCTAGCGCGAGCTGTGCGGTGCTGGTGGAAGGCGATTCCACGCAGGTCCAGTTCGGTTCTCTGGACAAGGTTCTTTCCGAGCCTGACACACAGTTGCGCTTGTTTGGTAAGCCCACCGTCAGCGGCCAGCGCCGCATGGCTGTGACGCTGGCCCGTGGGGCCAATGTGGATGAAGCCCGCGCCAAGGCCCACCGTGCGGCCCAGGCCATGGACATCCGGCTGTAAGGCCGGAGTCCGTTGAGGCGGTCCGGGTCAGAGCTGCACGACCTTCGTTTCGGCGAAGTCGTCGTGCAGGGTATTGCGGCCTGCACGGAAGATGCACAGGGCATCTGCGAGGACCACGATCCAGCCGATATAAGGCACGGCACCGATGATCCACACCGGCAGCAGTCGGCGGGTGACGATGTGCATGCGATCCACCGGGCCGCCGTCCCGGCGGATGATCTTCAACTTGAGCAGTTTTTTGCCAATGGTCTGGCCATTCTGCAGGTGCTGCCAGTTGATGGCCACGAGGGCGACGCCTAACAGGATGTTAATTAATATGACTGGAATTCGGCCGCCAGTCAGAATGCCGAGGATGAAAATTGGAACCCACGCAATGAGGACGTCAATGATCTGGGCTCCTAAACGGACCCATTGGGAGGCTAGCGGCAATGCCGCCGTGGAGGGGGCTGTGTAGGGCTCCTGCGGGTCGGGGATGGGTGGTGGTTCGCTCATAAGATCCGGATTTGAATGTTACTGGACGGCTTACCTGAAAGGTATCCCCCATAAGGAGGCGTACCTTTCGGGCCAAGGCTATGAAATGTAGGAAGCTTTGACAAGATCAGATATCCCGTTTCACGAGGAAGGTTGCTGCAAAGCTTTTGAGACGTAGAATGAAGGCGAATGCCAAGCCTCCTCCGTCACCTGCCCGTTGCCATCTTTGCGGTTATGCTGAGCACGCCCATCACGCAGGCCGGGGTGGTGCCGGGGCTGATCCTGCCGCTGCATGAGGTGAAGATGGGCACGCCTGTGGAAGGGCTGGTGAAAGAGGTGCTGGTGGACGAGGGGGATACCGTCGAATCCGGCCAGCCTCTGGTGCGGCTGGTGGATGACCTGGAAAAGCTGGATGTGGAGCGCGCTGAAAAGGTGCTGGAAAAAGCGAAGCTCGACCACGAGGCGGCCCAGAAGCTCCTCAAGGAAAACATAGGCACCCGGGAGGAGGCGCTGAGAAAAAGCATCGAGCATGATCTGGCCCGCATTCAGCGGGATGCCGCCGTGGTGCGGGTGGAGCAGAAAACGCTGAAAGCTCCCCTGCAAGGCGTGGTCGTCAGCCGTGGCAAGGAGCCTGGTGAAGCGGTGCAGCTGCATGAGGTGCTGCTGGAGGTGGTGCACATCCGGCAGGTGGAGGCGCAGTTTTACCTGGAGCCCGCGCAGGCACAAAAGGTGAAGACGGGAGACAAGAGGAAGCTCCGTATCCCCTCCCTGCCTGAGCCCCGGGAGATCGAGGGGGAGGTGGTTTTTCTGGACCCGCGCATGGATGCGGAAAGCGGGCTCTATCGCGTCAAACTACGCGTGGACAATGCGGACTTGCGGCTGAAGGCCGGCATGAGGGTGGAAGCTGAATTTGCCCAACCTTAAGCATGACTGCTGCCCTTGTCATCACGGAGGTCGCCGGGGAGGCCGCGCAGCCGGTGGATGCCATGGTGCCTTCGGCTCTGAGGTCGGACCTCGCCATCAGCCACCAGCTTTTTGAGGGGCGGGCCTTTGCCATCATCAAGGATCCGCTATCGTTGAAATACTTCCGGTTACCGGCAGAGGACTATGCCCTGGCTGCGCTGTTTGATGGCGCGCGGAGTGTGAAGGATATCCGCGAGGCCTTTCTCCGGGGGCATCCCCATGCCGGGCTGGCGGATGGAACACAAGCAATCACGACCCGCATTGTGGCCTTTGCCAATGAGCTGCTGACAGCGGGATTTCTGGAGGCTACGGGGGCCGGAGCACGCCGCCAATTGGAACTGAAAAGGCTGCGGCACAAGCCTGCGACTCCTTGGGGCCTATTCATGAAGGCCCTCTTCCTGAAGATTCCTCTGTGGGATCCGGATGCGCTGCTCATCCGGCTGGAGCGGCCGCTGCGCTGGATTTGGTCCTGGGCTGGTTTTGCCATCAGCTTGGCGATCTTGCTTGCGGGCACGGCGGTATTTGCCGTCAATTTTCCCCGGATTGCGCCCTCGCTGAACGACTTTCTGTCGCTGCCCAACCTGGCGCTGGTGTGGGTGCTGACGATCGCGGTGAAGGTCATCCATGAATTTGGTCACGGCCTCACCTGCAAGCACTATGGCGGCGAGGTGCATGAGATGGGGGCGATGGTCATCGTCTTCAGCCCCTTTTTGTATGCGGATGTGACGGACAGCTACCTGTTCCCGAAGCGGCGGCATCGCATTCTGGTGGCGGCGGCGGGCATTTACATCGAACTGATCATCGCGGCGGTGGCGACCCTGCTATGGGCGGTTTCCCAGCCTGGACCCACCCAGCAGCTTCTCTTCAACCTCATGCTCATCACCAGTGTGTGGACGGTGCTTTTCAATGCGAATCCGCTGATGAAGTTCGATGGCTACTACATGCTCACGGACATCCTCGGTGTGCCGAATTTGCGGGCGAAGGCGCAGATGTGCGTGAGCGATCTGTTCCGTCGCTGGATCTTTGGCGGGGGCACGCCGCCGCAGGTGGAAAGGCTGCTGCCACGGCGAAATCGCGGCTGGTTTGTATTGTATAGCCTCGCGGCCCAGCTCTACATGCTGCAGATCACTCTGGGCATCGCGATGATCTTCCATTACCTACTGGAGCCGTATGGCCTGGGCTGGCTGGGAGATGCCATCGGTGCCGGGGCGCTGGTCTCCATGCTGATTGTTCCTGTGAGTACGTTTTTCAAAAGCCAGTTCGCCAAGTCTGCCACCACGGCGGGGGCTTGGCTGCGACCTGTCTGGGTGCTGGGTGGACTGCTGCTGGTCGGGGCGCTGGTGATGCTGCTGCCCTGGCAGATCACCGTGGAGCGGCCCGCTGTGCTGCGGCCGATGCAGGCAGGCTGGGTGCGTGCCGAGGTGCCGGGCCGGGTGGCGGAAGTGAAGGTGACGACGGGACAAGAAGTGAGAAAAGGTGATCCCGTGGCCGTGCTGGCCAATCTCCGCCTAACCAGCAATGTGGAAATCGCCAGGCTGGAGGTGGAGCGGGCAAGACGGCAGGTGGATCTCACGCTGGGGGCCGCTGCTCCGGCTTACTACCAGCAGGCAAAAGCCGGGCTGACAGCCGCAGAGGTGGCGCTGAAGGAGGCGCAAAGCCTGGCCGAACGGCTGATTCTACGTGCACCGGAATCCGGCATCGTTCTGACGCCGGATCTGGACCGGCTGGCGGCAGGCAGTCTGCGGCCCGGTGATGCCCTGTGTGAAATTGCCGCGCTCAGCCCGGCCCAGGTTTACATCCCACTCAATGAACAGCAGGCGCGGCACATCCGCGCCGGCCAGAAGGTGGAGCTGCGGGTCGCGGCGATGTCGGGGCGCACTTACAGCGGGCTGGTCACGGAAGATCTGAAGACGCCGCCCTCGGACGAACTGCCGCCCAACCTTATCGCCACCCTGGGCGGCGACATTGCCGCGCAGCCGGATGCCGAGGGGAAGCTGAAGCCTCTCGAAGTGACCTATGGGGTGCTTGTCAGCCTGCCCAATGAAGATGTCAGTCTGCGCCCTGGGATGACCGGACGGGCACGCATTTACGGTGATCACCTCCAGGTGTGGCAGGTCCTTTGGATGAAGGTCCTGGACTTTGTGAGCCTGGACTATCGCCTGTGACTTTGCGGTAACGGGCGGTTTTTTGATGAAGCATCGTTGGTTATATGATGCTCAAAGCTGCCGCAGCAGTTCCTGCTGGCGGCGGTCATCATCGGTCAGGGATTTCGTTGGCAAGGCGGCATAAGCGCGCAGGGCCAGCGAAGGCTGGCGGTCATCCACATGGGCCTGGATGAGCCGGCGAAGTGCGGCAACATCGTGGGGGAAACGACGCAGAAAATCCTGCCAGAGAATGGCGGTTGAGCCAGGTGTCTGGCTGACTGTGGCGGCTAGCGTAGCGGCGTAATGAAGGGCGCGGTCTCCTGGGGCGGCGCGCAGCCGGACTGCGAGCACTTTTTTGGCCAGCGGATCTGTTTGCGCCAGTTGCAGGACGGTGAGCTGAGTATCTGCCTGCACCAGGGCGGTGGCGAGGGCCTGTTCTGCCTCGGCCTTCATCGGGGCTGTGTTGGCCAGGGCGCAGAGACGATTCAGCGCGGTAGGTACTCGGGCGGCTGCCAGTCGCAGATAACCTGCAAAGGCCGTGGAGCCTGGCTGTTCCTCATCACAGATGGCGGCATGGGCGGAAAGCCAGCGCAGGTAGTCCGGGTTCACGGGAGAGCCTGAAGCCAGCTTGGCTGCAGGTAGGGCATGCTCAGGAAAGGTGTGCAGATGACGTTCCAGGACGGCCAGCAGGCGTGAGCCTTGATGAGCGCGGCGTGCGGCTAGAAAGGCGCGGTCCAGGGCGCGTTCCGGATAAGGGGCCTGCCAGGTAAGATGGCTGAGCTGGAGCGACAAAGCCTCGGCGGTGAGGCCGGTATCGAGCATGAGTTCCAGTTCCAGATCATGCGCCTGTTCGAGGGTCGGGTCATTCGGGGAGGCTGACCGGCGGTTGATCCAGGTGGTGAGCGCATGCAGGGCAGGGGCCGGGTGGCGGGTGCTGCGGCAGGCCAGGCAGAGCTGCTGCACGGTCTCCCAGGTGGCGGTGGGCAGTTCGCAGGCACGACCCAGGATGGTGGCGGCATCGGCAGCATCTCCCTGGGCCAGGGCGCGCCGGGCGAGGGTTTCCAGGAACTCCTGGCGGGCTTCATCACGGAGACGGTCGCCAGAAGCGGCGATCATCAGGTGGGCCTCAATGAGATCCATGGGACGGCTGTGGACTAACAAAGTTTGCAACAGGGCCTCTCCCCATTCAGGGCCCAGTTTGGCCACGGGGGCGGGCTGGACGGTGAGCTGCCGTACCTGTGTCAGCGGTGGCTGATCCATCCAGGCAGAGAGCGCCTGCAACTGGTCCTCAGGCATCTTGACGAGGCGGATCAGTGCGGGCA
>DMMK01000031.1 GCA_003453085.1 Verrucomicrobiales bacterium | reverse complement strand
CGCGTGCTGCGGTCTGGCCATTCATGCCAGCCCTGCACAGGTATGAGACAACGGCGGCTTTTGATGGGCGTGCGGAAGGATGCGAGATCGAAGATCGTTTCGGACCTGGCATTGAAGGTGAGGCGGAACTTTTTCACCACCTCTGCCTTCGTCCCCTTTGCCCAGGTGGGAATCAGGCCAAATCTCATGCGTTCGGCGGTGAGTTCCCCGGCATTCAGGGTGAAGACATCCGCGTAATCAGTCGGACACAAGTTGTGCAGGAAAGCGTTTTGAGAACGCACATCCTCCTGGGGCTTGGCCTTGCGTCGTTTGGCAGGTTTCGCCTCTCCTTCGATCACCAGAAGCGGAAGGTTGGCCATTTGATTGAGGCGGCTGCACATGAGGATATGAACGCCCTAAAGGCATCACCGTTCGAAATATGTTACCGCTAGGCAACCCGCCAGCTTCCAGCATCGTGCAAACGCTGCCAGATGGCTCTAGGAGTGCTTGGCATGGGTTCGTCTTTGCGAATATTGCCGTCAAAGCGGGCGTAAAACCATGCGCGGGCTATTCTCACGTCGTAGCGGCGTATGAGACGGCTTGCACTGGCGGCGGCGGCTCTGCGGTTCGTTGCGCTCGGAAACGCTCTCTGATAGGCATCCGTGATGCATGGCAAGCCTAAACCCTGGCGGGCTAGGAATCGGCTGCCATAAGGCACGGCATGAGTCGAAAAGAGGGCAAACCGTTCGTGCCGGATGCTGATTGGCTTTTCCATCTCGCTGCGATACGGCGGGAGTTTCGCGGACTGAGGTTTGCTAACTTTCAAAACCACACGGGAAGGGCGGCCTATGGGCGGCTTTCGCGTGATGATCTCCACCCAGCCTAGAGCGGCAGCGGCTTCTATCTCCCATTGCCACACGCTATAGGAGCGGGTGAAGGCACGGGCAGGCAACTCACCAGCATTCCTGTCCAGAACGTCTAGGATGCGGTCCAGTCGTTCGCGGCAAAGTATGAAGGAATGCATGAGCTGCCTTGGTTTGCGTGAATGTGAGCACGTCAAAAAGATTTCCAGAGCTGGAAAAGTAGCGCGGATGTCGCCGGGGCTTGGGACTGAAAACCTGGGCTTGCAATCGAACACCCCCACATCCGCGCCGATGGAAGTTAATCCATCAAGGCATCACTTCAAGAGGGCATCAATCTGAGCCATCGTATCCTTTTGCACCATGATGAACAGGCATTTGCCCTGGCTCATCTCGGCCCACAATTCGCCAATCTTCCGATCATCGGCGGCATTGTTGCAAAAGCCTGCGCCTTTGAATTCGACGATTAAGATCCGGTCATCATTGGTCTGGGCGATGATGTCAGGGTAGAAGCGCCCGTTGGCCTTTTGCAAGAAGAAGGAGCCTGCGCCTTTCCGCTTTAGAACCGCTTCTATTCCGCCAGCTCCACCTGTTCCGCATCGGCATCATATCGGTAATGCACGATCTCACCAGAAATCAGCAACCGCACCGCCGTCTCCACAGCTTCCAGCGGCACGCTGAACCACTCTTGAGGCGTAAAATAGTTCCCTTCCAGATTCTTCACCTGTACCTTCACTATGGCGGCCTCAAAAAAGCGATGCAGCAGGTTCTCCATCTTCGTCAGATTCACATTGTAGCATTGGAAGGAGCTTACCAGAGACACAGGGGCCATCAGGTAGGTCGGTTCATTCACCGCATTCTGAATGCGTGTTTCAATGCTCATACGGGCCAGCCCAATCTTGTAGAGATTGGGAATGGAAAGAATGTCAGGATGTTGGCTGAGGCTCCGCAATACATAGATGTAACCAGCGGACTTGTCTTCCTCGGTCACCAGCATTTCATCCATCAGGTTGGCGTCCAGCTCGGACACTCGCATGCCATCACCTTTTTTATAAAGCTGGCTGGAAAGCGAGCGCAGCAGCAAATCTCCCTCCGTGCCGTTCTCAAAAACGCAGCGCAGGCGTGAATTGGTCCGCCCTTTCATCTCGGCTCTTTCCCCCATCTCCACCACCAGCAGAAGCACCCCGCGAAGCACAAAAAACTTTCCCACTTCGATGTGCTGTTCATTGGCGAAAGGCAGCAAGCGCCGCCTCCCGTCTTTCAGGTCCTTCTGACACTGGATGAACTGCTCCTCATAAAGCTGGAAGTCTTTGCAGGGTTTGCGCTGTGCCACGTAATCGGCACTGTCCAGGTCCTTGCGGGCGGGCACATGCTTCAGGTTAAAGATGTCACTCGCGTCCGTTTCAACTTCATCAAAAAAGGGATCATTTAAAAGATCCTCAATGCTCACCGGGGCGGCCTCTTCTTCGTCGGGTTGAATGGCCTCCACTTCATCAGGCAATAACGGCTCTTCTGCCTCTGTCAGCGGAGTCAGCAAACCATGCTCATCAAAGGGCTTCAATCTTTCGCATTGATGCGGACTGAGGCGGATCTTCACCAGACGGCTATAAAGCCGCCTTTCATGCAGGCCCGTCCCTAGCCGGGTGGGGGCGGCTCCGGTAGCAGCCACAAAGCGCAGGATGTCCTGGAAGCTCTCCAGCAGCCGTTCCTCCTCAGTTGTCTGAGGAGTCCGTTTGGGCTTCGCAATCAGCAGGCCCAGGTCGTCATCCGCTATTAGCGCTTCCAGTTGTTCATCGGTCATGCATTACTTGCCTCGCTGTTGGCGGAGTTTCTTGATGAAGATCAATGCTGAAGCCATCCGCTGCTCCAGAGGGTCAGGGGAATTCAGATTCGGCTCATGATTCCTTTGCTGAACGAAAGCCTTGATCTTCGGCCACAGCAAAAGGGCTTCTTCATCCGACATTTGAATGCGTGTCGCCGCAATGCAGTCCTGGATCGCCTTCAAGGTCGGCACATTCACCTGCTTGGAAAGGATCTCGTAAGCTCGCTGAAAGGGATTGATGGAATCAATCAGGTCAATGCTCAGGTCGTCAATATTGATGAACCTGCCCGCCATGCGGATAAACCGCTGGTCCCCCTGCTCGCTGATTTCCCCGCCTCGGATGGCGGAATCCACCACCACATGCTGACGCACTTGCTCTTTCTCCTCAGCCGTGAGCTGGGGATACTTGGTTTCGATGACTTTGGGAATCAGGATCTTGTTCAGCACCTCCGGGTCCACCACTCCAGCAACGGCCTTCGTGACGCTGTCATCGCTGAGGATGGCCGCTTTCAGGTCGTTGATGTCCTGCTCGATGATCTTCTTGACCCGGTCCGTACTGACACCTTTCAGTCCCTTGATGCGCAACTCCCCTTTGGGGGTGTCTTCATCGTCCCGCTTGGGCTTAAACTTGATGACGGGGGCCAGCACCTGCTCCATCAGCAGGGAGCACGTAATGGCCTTTAACATGTTGTTCACGGACACGGCCACCGCACCATCCTTGGCATCCGGCTTGGCTATCAGGTTGGTGAATTGCGCGTGAGTCTTGCCCGCACAGTCACGCGTGCATCGCCCGATAATCTGGATCACCTCTGTGAGTGAGCCTCGATAACCGACTGTCAATGCGTGCTCGCAGAATTTCCAGTCAAAGCCTTCTTTGGCCATGCCTAGCGCAATGATGAGGTCCAGGTCATCAGCTTCCTTCATTGTTCGCAAGTATTCGATGACGCCGGTTCGAGTTACCTTTTCATCGTAAACCAGGTCCGCAACCTTGATGATTTTATTATCGGTCTTGCGTTTGATATGGTGAATTCCCGTTTCGGTGTCAGTAAATGTGACCTCGCCAATCAGGTCCATGATAGCGTTCACCTCGGCAATTTTATCCTTGGTAGATTCGCCTGCGTTAGGCGACGGAATATGCACAATCGTCTTCTTGTCCGTATCCAGCACTTCGCCAATCGCCGTCAGGTATCGGCCTTGATAAAAGTGGTAGCCGATGCCCAGGGATTTCAGGTGCTCGTAGCCGTTGAGCTGCTCATAGTAGTTGTAAGTGACTGGGATGAATTTGGCCTCATCTTCCGGCAGCAGGACAGGCTGGCTGTCTCCTCGGAAGTAGCTGCCCGTCATCGCTACCAGATGCGCATCACTGCCCGCCATGATTCCCCGCACCAGCTCACCCAGGCGGCTGTCTTCATTGCCTGACACATGGTGGAATTCATCCACCGCCAGCAGACAGCCATTAAAGGCCGCACTCTCCAATTCGTTAAAGGCACAGCGCAGCGTGGCGTGGGTGCAGATGAGAATGCGCCCGTCACCCTCCATGAAGGCTTTGAAAGCCCCCACCTTGCCTTGGTCTCCGCCAGGAGTGCATAGATTGTGCTGGGGCGGCACTGTCCAGTCTGCATAAAAGCCGTATTGGCTCAGCGGCGTGCTGTCAAAGGAGCCGCCGATGCTCCGTTCTGGCACGGCAATGATCGCCTTGCGCAGGCCTTGATGGTTCAGCTTGTCCAGGGCGATGAACATCAGCGCACGGGATTTGCCCGAGGCCGGGGGCGCTTTCAGCAGCAGGTATTGAGCCTCGCGGGCGGTGTAGGCCCGCGCCTGCATCTCCCGCATTCCCAGAGCATCGATAGATGTGCTGGCACCCGTAGTGGCATATTGAACGTGTATCAGGTCAGGCATGGGAGTTAGAATAGAGATGCGTGTACTTTGATCATTTACTTGAGGGTTTTGTTACCTTGCGCATCCGCCGTCATCTTTTCATATAGTGCAAAGAGATGTTCCAGCCGCTCCTCATCAC
>DMMK01000471.1 GCA_003453085.1 Verrucomicrobiales bacterium | reverse complement strand
CCCCTACTCGTTACCTACCGTCGGGCTCAAGATCACCTGGCCGGAGAGCTGCGGGGCGGTCTTCAAGGTCTCCCCTCCGGCGGGCAGTTGTGGCAGAAGGAAAAACCCGTAACCGCGAGTGTCCGTTCCAATGCGGACTAGCTGTCCCAAGAAGGCGACTTTCCGGTTCAGAGCCTTCACGGGGCCGGGCAGGGAGAACTCGCCGCTGAAGAGGCCCGTGGTGGCATCCACCTTCGGCAGCGTCGCCGTGGCATTTTCACCCGCCAGTACCACCGCCTTTTGGGTGACACCTTTGGCGCTCGGATTGCTAACCGTCACCGACAGAGCTTCCTCTGTCGTTAGACCGCCGTATTGGAAGCGCAGTTCGGCATTTTGCGGTGTCCCATTCGGCAGCCCCATCACCACCCCACCCGCAGCTACCGGAGGCAGGGCACTGCCAGACAGGATGAGGTAAGGGTGGCGGATCCCCTGCGGGTACACCACATCTTTGGCTTTTGGATCGGAGGGCGGTTTTACCCAAACGGCATAGCCTTGGAGAGTATTTTCTGAAGGGGAAGTTCCAGGCACCAGTCTCAATGAACCCCCAAAGAAACCACGGTCTTTGTAAAGAGACTGGTAAAGCAGGACTGGGCTATGCTGGTTGCTCTCAGAGGGGGCACCGGCAAAGGTGGCGGTGGTGAAAGCACTGCCATCTGGCAGCCTGCCGACTAGACGCGCAGCCCCGGTCTTCGCGGTGATGCTCACCGAGCCAAACCCATCCCCGCGAGGTAAATAAGCGACGAAAGCAGCCGAGGAAATCTTGAAGGTATGCAGTCCTGCATAGGCCGTGGCCTGCACATCCTTGCCATTCCAGGGGATCTTCCAACCCTTGGTGGTAATGGGTAGGAGATAGGAATAGCCCGAATATAACGTCATGACCACGCTGGAGGGAGTCACCGCCAATTGCAATCGATTCACCTCCGTCACAGAGCTTTGAAATCTTTGGGCTATGGTGAAACTACCACTTTCATTGGAGGCATTATCAATCAGGCCCTTCATCGGCACCGACTTGCTGCCAAAGAAGATTTTACCCGTGTAACTGCCAGATGGCGTCACTTGAAATTGATAACGTCCACTGAGGCCCACATCTTCGGGATCAGAAGGAACAAAATACCCCTCATAGGCACCGATCAACGCATCAGACAACGGCTCCACTTCTAATGTGAAACTTATTGGCGCGGCAGATGGCCCGGCAGCATTTCGGGCCTGGATCTGGAGGTCGTAACGGCCAGCTTTCGTTGGGATCCCTTGGATCCGACCCTCAGGATTAATCATCAGTCCAGGCGGCATATTTTTCACCGTGAAGGTGGCTGGTAGATTTTGAGTGGGGAAGAAAAGCACAAAAAAGCTACCCACACGGGCGACGGGGTAAGGCTCATCTGGAGAGTAGATGACGGGCGGACTTTCGGGGATTACGGCTGCTGCCTGTGTCAAAGTAAAGCTGTAAGCACCAATACTGATGACGCCCGTGCGTGAAGTTTTACCCGCATTGGCCTGTAGGTTGAAAGTTGCCCAGCCACTGCCTGTGCCTTCAGACTGAATCGGGCGAAGCCATGCCGGTGCCTGGGTCACGCTCCACATGCCTGTGGTCTGCACTTGGATGTCGATCGTCCGAGAAGTGGCGGTGACGTTGATTGGCCCGCTCAAGTTCGCACTGGTTTTGGAGAGGTTCACCTGGATAGGCTCAGAGAGGCCACCCCAGGCATCCTTGGAGGTATAAGTGAACGACGCAGCCGCGTTACTAGCATTCGCGGGTGTGAAGATCACCTCTTGGCCCACCTTGCGCACACTGCCGACATTGGCTGGTTGCAACGCACTGACAGTGTGAATGATCAAGGCGTCACCATCGGGATCTTGGTCATTGCTCAGAACAGGCAAACTCACCTTGCAGCCTGCCACCACTGTGAATTGATCTGGAGAGCCCACAGGCACGGCATTCCGCGTGGTGAAGGTCAAGGTTTTGCCGACGGCGCTTCCCAGCGCACCATGGGAACTCACGCGATAAAAGTAACGTGTGTGAGGAGGCAGAGCGGTGAGCTGGGCCTGGACCTCCGTTGCTTCTTCACCTTCGGCAATCGTCCCCGGCTGCGCCACCACTTGCTGGCCAAGCTGGGCCGTGAGACCATATTCAAAGACCACCGTCTGGGCCGTGCCTTGAGGGTCCACCTGCCCTTTGAGGGTGGCGCTATCCCCGGTGAGATCCGTCACCGCCAGGGTGGTCACTTTCGGTAAGATAGCCTTCGTGCCGTTGCCGGTGAGATTCAGGCTGAAGACGGGCGTGGTCGGGTCATTGCTCGCGATTTCTAGCATTGCCGATTTATCGCCTGCCGTGGTCGGTCGGAACTCAACGGTCACGGTGGAACTGCTTCCAGGTAACAATTCAGTCGAGGGCTGACTACGAATCAAAAATGGGTTGGCTGAGGCCCCCGTGAGTCGCGCACGGATGTGCAACAAGCTGCTGCCGCCCGTGTTGGTGAGTTGGATCGTCCGCGTTTCCACACCGGTCTTCAGACCCACTTCGTCAAAAGCCACCTCCGCACCTGAAGACAGCGTTTCATCATCCACCTGGACCAACAGGGCAGGGGCCGCGAATTGAAAGTCTGGCGAGATGGTTTCCACCAAACCCGAAGAGTTGTTATTGTATCCACTGCCTACAACGGCCGTCGCCCGGATACGGCCCGTCTGCGGCAGCTGCAGTCCCGCAGCCTCCCAGCCCCCCGTGATGCGAGCGCCCTCCGAAAGCTTTGTCCAAGTGCCGCCCTGATCCGTGCTGAGTTCAAAGAAAACCCGCCGCGCCTCCGGCGAAGAACCTCCGCGTAACCATTGAATGCGATTCGCATTCGGTACCGTCAGTTCCTGAGTGGCGGCTTCATTGTACAGTCTAGCGAGTCCTTCGCGGGGAATGTCATTGATCTTCATGAATAGACCATTCAGCATGATCTGGCCGTTCTGAGTCAGAGCTAAGTGATTGAAGATCCCATTTCCGGTGATCTTGGGACTGGTTAATCGTGCGCCCGCAGTATTTAATCGAACTAGAGGCAAGTTGTAGTCGTTTTTCGTCATCCAAAGAATGCCATTGGCCTGAAGGCCGATGGAGGTCGGGTAACCTTCGGTTGGAACGAATTGAGTGTCCAAGGTCCAGTCAACATTCAGCCTTGCGAGCCCCGGGCGAGATACGTCTCCCACTTTGTTAAACCGGCCTGCAATCAACCATTTCCCTGAGGCAGCACGTTCGATGAGAGTGACGTCACCATTCAAAGGAACGAAGCTATCGGTTTCTTCCCCGCGTGTGGAGCCATCGAGATTTAAACGAACGAAATAACGCTGATAGGTGCCGTTAACCTGGGTGAAATTGCCCCCTACCAAGATGTGTCCTGAGTCGTCTAGAGACAAGGCTTGGACCCTGCCATTGAAACTTGGGCGGAAATCACTTTCTAAAGATCCATCCGGGAGGAAGCGGATGAGATTTCCCAAAGGACTTCCAGGAATAGCGAAATAGGATCCACCCACCAGAATTTTTCCATCAGGCTGCCTTAACGCACAAAGAACGTCTGGGTAAGCTCCTCCGACGGGCCTAAAACCTGGAAGTAACTGCCCATCACGATTCAAAAAGGCGACAGGCGTTCGATAGGACCCGTCGAACAAATGAAGGTCCCCGAAAATCATGATATCTCCATTGTCTAATTGCTGAACGCCTTTGACTCGATCGCTTGAGAGGAAGTCAGGATTAAAAGCGGACTCCAGAGAACCCGCCGCGTTTATTTTTTTCAGGTAGGGCTCTGTGGCGGATGGGCTAACGAGGCCACCATCAGGTGTGATGGAGAGGGCTGAATGAGTCTGATGCGCAGCGGCATCACTGGCATACGTGAGGTCGAGATCACCTGTCGAGGGGGGGCTTCTTACAAGAAGAATCCGATACGTTTGTCTGGTCGCTCCATCTAGTGCGACCACTTCCAAATCCACAGTTTGAATACTATCCGTGAATATGATGGGTAATTCGTAATAGCCAGTCTCGTTACTTTGGTTCGGAAGCAGTGTGCCATTAAAATTCATTTGGTCCACAAGGTCTTCCGTTTCGAGTCTTAAAATGAGAGAATAAGCATTGTTAGGCAATGACATCACATAAAGTTTGCGGACTGGAGTGATGGCCGAGTCCATGAAATATTGAGTGGAGGGTGTATGTTGAGGACTCGCGTAAATATTCTTAATGTTGGCGTTCCTTCCCAAAGCCCCTTGCCCAGAAAGCTGCACACTGAAAACGGGTGTGTTCGGGTCGTTGCTATGAATCTCTAAGCGGCTGCTGAACGCCTCGGGTCGGGAAGGTCGGAAGGTCGCTGTAAAGCTGGCTTCCTGGCCTGGCCAGAGTAGGCCTGGAAGACCATTAGTATCCAGAATGATTAGTGAGGACGGGCAGCGAAGGCTTTTCAAAGACAAGGTAGCAAGTCCCGTGTTGCGGACTTTAAAGGTCTTGGCCACAAAGCGTTCATTGAGGAAGTCAAAGCTCGCGTTGGTCGAAGGCAAGACTGCGCCAGCCGGATCTTCGATCACCATTTGAGGTGTGGTTAGATCCAAAGAACACAGTTGTTCGACAAGACCCGAAGATCCGTTGTAATGCCCACTGTAAGTCCTGCCGCGTGCACGGACCAAGCCGCTAGCCGGTAGAGATAAACCATTCATTTCCCAGCCACCCGTGACGCGTGTGCCGCTGCCAAGGTGAGTCCAAGTCACACCCCCATCGGTGCTCAATTCAAAAGTGGTGTAGGCGACATCGGGGCTAGATCCTCCGCGTGACCAGTTGATCGAGGTTCCGCCCTCGTCGTCAGGGGTTTCGGATGCCGGGGTGTTTTCAAGGCGAGTGATGAGGTTCTGGGCAGTACTGCTTTGCAACGCGCGTCTGTTCAGGCCTAGAAAGATTCGACCGTCGTTTTGCAGAGAGACACCGCTGACCGTCCTCAAAAGAGGTCTCTCGAAGGTAGTGTCGAGAGTAGCGTTAGACTGAATCCGGGCGATGCCATCGTAATATTGGGAAGTCGCAAGATTGGAAAAGGCTCCTCCAATGATGAATTGGCCATCCGCCTGCATACCGATGGACAAAACCGTGCCATCGGGATTGGGTGCCACGTTAACCAAGCTGCCATCAGCATTGAGAACCGCCAGTCGAGACCGAGAGATCCCATTGATTCGGCTGAAGAATCCGCCAATGATGATTTTACCGTTGGGCTGAAAAGCAAAGGCGGTGACGGGATCGACAATGTTATTTGAGGGCGAACTCGTGGCAATAAAGCTAGAATCCACACTACCATCTGCATTCAGACGGCCAATGCCTCTTTGGACTTGGGTGTCTGCGCGAGTCCAAGAAAAAGAACCTCCGATCAGGATTTTTTCATCCGGCTGTAGCGCCATGCCATATACTCGAGCGTTGAGGTTGGGATTGAAGCTTTCATCCAAGCTTCCATCCGCCTCAAGGCGTGCAAGGTAAGGGCGGGCGACACCTGCTACAGTTAGGAAAGAGCCGCCAATCATGATGCGGCCATCCGGATAAACCAGCATGCTATCAATGTCTCCACCTAGGATTTCAGGGGTGAAGCTTGTGTCTATCGTGCTGTTGGGGAGTAGGCGATACAGGGCATTTTTAGAGGTCGGTAGATGTGTGTTCTCGAATCTACCAGCGACCAAAAGTTTGCCATCATTCAGAACCGCAATGGCATGAGGTTCGATGTGTATCCGTGTTTCGAAAGCTGTGTCACGACTGCCGTCAGGGTTGAGCCTGGCGATAAATGGTCGGATGTCTTCATTCACATCAAAAAAATACCCGCCAATCACGATCTTCCCATCGGGTTGCACAGCGGCGGCTCTCACTGATTGGCTAGAGAGAGCAGCACTATAAGCCTTGCCTTTAAAAGTCACATCCACATCCCCAGGAGCGGCGGGGGGCCGGGGGGGGGGGGGGGGGGGGGAGGGGGGGGGGGGGGGGGGGGGGGGGGGAGTGGCAGGGGGGGCGCGCGCGGGCTGGGGGGGTGGGAAGCGTGGGTGTGTCGTACACCCGTCTCACGCGGCCGGGCCG